>JAUYUA010000038.1 GCA_030694935.1 Lutibacter sp.
CTCGGTAATTCCGTTGTCACCAATAGTTACAACATTTAATTTTAATCCGTTTAGTACTAATCCTTTATCACGATTTTTGCCAAAAATCATAGGTTTGCCATGCTCGAGGTAAATTTGTTTATCTTCTTTTACATCTTTATCAGTAAATTGAGTAAAGCAATTGTCATTAAAAATCACACAGTTTTGTAATACTTCAATTAAAGAAGTCCCGTTAAATTTATTTGCCTCAATAAAAATTTGTACCATAGCTTTGGGATTATTTCCACCAATTCTGGCAAAGAAACGTGCATGAGCACCTATTGCCAGTTCTCCCGGAGAAAAAGGAGCTTGTGTGTTTCCGTAGGGAGATGATTTTGTTTTTTGACCTATCAATGAAGTAGGAGAAAATTGCCCTTTGGTTAAACCATATATTTCATTGTTAAACATCACCATGTTTAAATCGATGTTTCTTCTTAATAAATGAATAAAATGATTTCCGCCAATGGCCATTGAATCACCGTCACCGGTCATAATCCAAACACTTAAGTTGGGATTTGCCAATTTTACGCCTGAAGCAATTCCGGGTGCTCTGCCATGAATGGTGTGCATTCCGTAAGTGCTCATATAATAAGGAAAACGTGATGAGCATCCAATCCCTGAAATAAATACGACGTCCTCTTTATTAACGCCCATTTCAGGAAGTGCTTTTTGCATAGACCGCAAAACCACGTAATCGTCGCAGCCAGGACACCACCTAACTTCCTGATCACTTGTAAAATCTTTGAATGTATATTTTTTTACAGCTGTTGTAGTTTCCATAATTATACCAATAATTTAAATTGTTGAACTAGTTCGTCGTTAGAGAATGGCAATCCTTGAATTTTGTTGTGTTGAGAAAATTCAAATTTAGGGAATCTGGTTTTTAAAATAGAAACAAACTGACCGGCATTCAATTCACAAACAATTATTTTTTTGTATTTAGATAAAATTTCTTCTGTATTTTTTGGCATTGGATTGATATAATTAAAATGTGCAAATCCAATATTTTTGTAGCCTTCATCGCTAATTTGTTTAACGGCAGAATGCAAAGAACCATAAGTTCCGCCCCATCCAATCACCAATAAATCACCCGATTCAGCAAATTCTGTTTTTAATTCAGGAATGTTATTTTCAACCAGTCTGACTTTTTCGGCTCTGATATGCGTCATTTTCTCGTGGTTTACTGGTTCATAACTAATGTTGCCTGTAACAAAATCTTTTTCCAATCCGCCTATTCTGTGTTCCATTCCCGGTGTTCCCGGAACTGGCCAATTACGCGCCAAAGTTTTTTCATCTCGGTCATACGGACTCCAATTTTCTTTGATTTCTGTAACCTTGTGGTTTTTAATTTCTGGCATATCAGCAACAGATCTAATTTTCCAAGGTGCAGAACCGTTGGCAATATATCCGTCTGTCAATAATATAACCGGAGTCATATGTTCCAAAGCAAGTCGGGCCGCTTCATAAGCAAAATTAAAGCAGTTAGCAGGCGTGCTTGCGGCAATCACAATAACCGGACTTTCACCGTTTCTTCCGTACATCGCTTGCAATAAATCTGATTGCTCTGTTTTTGTCGGCAATCCTGTTGAAGGCCCACCACGTTGTACATTAATAATAACCAAAGGCAATTCAGTCATCATCGCCAAGCCAATAGCTTCGCCTTTTAAGGCCAATCCTGGACCTGAAGTTGTGGTAATTGCTAAATCACCGGCAAATGCGGCTCCAATGGCTGAAGTAACTCCAGCTATTTCGTCTTCTGCCTGAAAAGCTTTTACGCCAAAATGTTTGTGTTTAACAAGCTCGTGTAAAATATCGGTAGCTGGCGTAATAGGGTATGAGCCTAAAAACAGTTCTAAACCAGATTTTTCTGCGGCTGCCAATAATCCCCAAGCTGTAGCTGTATTTCCGCCGATAATTCTATAGGTTCCCGGTACCATTTTAGCAGGGGAAATTGTATAGGCATTTGGAATCAATTCCAAAGTTTCGGCAAAATAATAACCGGCATTCAGTACTTTGGTATTTGCTTCAATTAAATGCGGTTTTCCTTTAAATTTTTTATTGAAAAAATCAACAGAATGTTCTAATGAACGATCGTACATCCAATAAACCATTCCCAAAGAAAACATATTTTTGCTTCGGGTAATGGATTTGTTGTCCAATCCTTCCACGTCTTTTAAGGCTTCTTTGGTCATTGAAGTCATATCAACCTGAATAACGCGGTAGTTTTCCAAGCTTCCGTCTTCTAACGGATTGTTTTTATACTCTGCCTTGTCTAAATTTTTCTTTGTAAAGGAATCCGTGTCCACAATAATGGTATGACCCGGCTTTACGGCATATAAATTGGTTTTTAAAGCAGCGGGGTTCATTGCAACCAATAAATCCACATTGTCTCCAGGGGTACTTATTTCTACGCTTCCAATATGAACCTGAAATCCTGAAACACCATATAAACTTCCTTGTGGAGCTCTAATTTCGGAAGGATAATTTGGAAAAGTTGCAATATCATTCCCAAACATTGCCGAGGTATCAGTAAACTGGGTTCCTGTTAACTGCATTCCGTCTCCTGAATCCCCAACAAACCTGACAACTACTGCTTCCAGTACCTCAGGTTGAAGAATTGTTTTAGTTGTAATCATAATTAATGTAAATTAAAAAAATTTGTTTAAATTTATTGAAAATTATTGTAAGTTCAACATAAAGCGCCAAAGGTATATTTACTTTTTTAAAGAGTAAATGACTTTTATCACATAGACTTGCAATAATTTTATATAATTTTGTTGAATATTTAATAATAAAAATTAGTAATCATGGCGATTAGAATAACAGACGAATGCATTAATTGTGATGCATGTATTTCAGAATGTCCAAATAATGCGATATACGAACCAGATGGAGATTGGTCGTACTCAGATGGAACTGCTTTAAAAGGTACGATAACTTTGCCTAATGGCAAACAAGTTGACGCCGATAAAAGAAATGAACCAATATCTGATGAATTTTATTTTATTGTAACTGATAAGTGTACAGAGTGTAAAGGTTTTCATGACGAACCACAGTGTGCCTCAGTTTGTCCGGTTGATTGTTGTATTCTTGATGAAGAACATGTGGAAACTGAAGACCAATTAGTTGGTAAAAAAGAGTGGATGCACGGAGAATAATTTCTTCAAAATTCATAAAAAAGCACCGTTTTCACGGTGCTTTTTTAGTTTAGGAATGTTGCATACTTACAGAAGCTTGAGTTAACGAAAGCATTTAATCTCCCTTCCCTTGGGGAAGGGCTGGGGATGGGATTAATCGTTCAATTTTAAAACGGCCATAAAAGCCTCTTGCGGAATTTCAACATTTCCAACTTGTCTCATGCGTTTTTTTCCTTTCTTTTGTTTTTCCAACAGTTTTCGTTTACGTGAAATATCACCGCCATAACATTTTGCGGTCACATCTTTTCTAAGTGCTTTCACCGTTTCACGCGAAATAATTTTAGCGCCAATAGCCGCCTGAATCGGAATGTCAAATTGTTGGCGCGGAATTAACTGGCGCAGTTTTTCACACATTTTTTTGCCGATATGATAGGCGTTATCCGTATGAATTAAGGAAGAAAGTGCATCCACAACGGTGCCGTTCAATAAAATATCAAGCCTTACCAATTTTGAAGCTCTCATTCCAATAGGATGATAATCAAAAGAGGCATATCCTTTAGAAACCGTTTTTAACCGGTCGTAAAAATCGAAAACAATTTCAGCCAATGGCATTTCAAAAGTCAATTCAACACGCTCTGGCGTTAAATAAGTCTGGTTGGTAATTTGTCCGCGTTTTTCAATACACAAACTCATCACCTGTCCAATAAAATCGGATTTGGTAATAATGCTTGCTTTTATATAAGGTTCTTCAACCCTGTTTAATTTTGAAGGTTCGGGCAAATCGGTCGGATTGTTCACTAAAATTGGAACATCGGAATGTTTGTTGCTAAAAGCGTGGTACGATACGTTTGGAACGGTGGTAATTACCGTCATATCAAACTCGCGTTCCAATCTTTCCTGAATAATTTCCAAATGCAGCATTCCCAAAAATCCACATCTAAATCCAAATCCTAATGCTGCGGAGCTTTCAGGAACAAACACCAAAGATGCATCATTCAGCTGCAATTTTTCCATAGATGATCGTAGCTCTTCATATTCATCGGTATCAACCGGATAAATCCCTGCAAATACCATAGGTTTTACATCTTCAAAACCATCAATTCTGCTATCGGTCGGATTTAAGGCGTCGGTAATGGTGTCACCAACTTTTATTTCAACAGCGGTTTTTACGCCCGTGATCAAATAACCTACATCACCAGCTTTTACGCTTTGTTTTGCAACTTGCGTTAATTTTAAGGTACCAACTTCATCGGCATTGTATTCGTTGCCCGTTGCCATAAATTTTATGCGTTGCCCTTTTTTAATTTCACCGTTAAAAATCCTGAAATAAGTTTCAACGCCACGGTACGAGTTGTAAACCGAATCAAAAATCAATGCCTGCAATGGCGCATTCACATCACCTTTTGGGGCAGGTATTTTTTCAATAATGGCTTTTAAAATATTTTCAATGCCCAAACCTGTTTTTCCGCTTGCGTGAATCACGTCTTCAGGCTCACAACCTAACAAATCAACAATATCATCGGTAACTTCTTCCGGACTCGCGCTTGGCAAATCCACTTTGTTTAAAATTGGAATAATCTCTAAATCGTGTTCCAAAGCCAAATATAAATTTGAAATGGTTTGCGCCTGAATACTTTGCGCAGCATCAACAATTAACAAAGCGCCTTCACAGGCGGCAATGGATCGGGAAACTTCGTAAGAAAAATCTACGTGGCCTGGCGTGTCAATTAAGTTTAAAATATAATTTTCGCCTTCATACATATATTCCATTTGAATGGCGTGGCTTTTTATGGTAATGCCGCGTTCACGTTCCAAATCCATACTGTCCAGCAGCTGGGCTTGTTCTTCACGTGCCGTTGTGGTTCCGGTAAAACTTAATAACCTGTCGGCAAGCGTGCTTTTTCCGTGGTCAATATGTGCAATAATGCAAAAATTTCTGATGTTTTTCATGCGTCGTTTTCCTTTCTCGTTATTTAGCGCAAATATAACGAAATAAGGGTTTGAAAATACAGCGGTTTTAAATGTTTACCATTCAAGCAAGTCGGCAATAAATAAATTTTAGTTTTTTGGGATTTCCCGCATTTTTGGTAGACCTGCCGTCGATTTTGGTGGGCCTGCCTGCCGGCAGGCAGGCGTTCCCCGCCAGCTGGCGGGTCCAGGCTTTTCGCTGCAATCTTTTTATCGGCGAAAAACCTCTAAAAAGTATTTTCGCTGCAATCCTTAACCAAATTGATTTACGCCCTTCGGCTCCGCTCAGGGTGACGGATTTACGATTTTAGAATTTTAAAATGTCAAATTTTATTTGCGGATTTTGCGAATTTTCTTAGCGTTCTTTGCGGTTAAATGCAAATTTCAATTGAATTGATTTTTTATAATTTTTATTTGGTTTCTATCATAGAATACTCAAATCCAATCAACAAATATTCATATTAATTTACCCAAAACCCCAATGTTTGCTATTCCACCCAGTCGGCTATAAATAAATTGGTGTCGCGTGTGCCGTTATTGTTTCTGTTAGATGAAAAAACAATTTTTTTTCCATCGGGCGAAAACATCGGAAAAGCATCAAAAACCGTGTCCCAGGTAATTTGTTCCAAACCTGTTCCGTCAACATTGATCATAAATAAATTAAAGCTCGATTTCGTTTTATGGTTGGAGGAAAAAATAACTTTTTTGCCGGATGGGTGAAAAAACGGCGCCCAGTTGGCACTGCCCAAATTGGTGATTTTTGTCAATTCGCTGCCGTCAATATTGCACGTGTACAATTCCATATTTGTGGGTTGCACCAAACCAACAGCCAATAAATCTTTGTATTCCTTGATTTCTTCTTCTGTTTTCGGACGTGAAGAGCGGAATATTAATTTGGTGCCGTCGGGCGAAAAGAATGCGCCGCCGTCATAACCCAATTCAAAAGTGACCTGTTTTACGTTTGATCCGTCAATATTCATCGTAAACAATTCCAAATCGCCGGTTCTTGTTGAGGTAAACACCATTTTATCGCCTTTTGGAGAAACGGTTGGTTCGGCGTCATAACCAGGCTCAAAAGTGAGTTGTTTTAGCTGATTTCCTTTGGTGTCGGCCACAAAAATGTCGAAACCTTCATACACTGGCCAAATATATTTGTTGCCGTAATCTTCTTTTTTTGGAACGGGCGGACAAGCTTTATCGGCCAAATGCGTGGAAGAATAAATAATGGTTTCATCTCCCGGCAAAAAATAACTGCAGGTGGTTCTTCCTGCTCCGGTACTAATCATTTGCGGAATTTGCCCTTTGCTTAAATCATCATCAATATTCATCGTGAAAATTTGATCGCATTCCAATCCCCAGGCTTTTGTGTTCGCCTGAAAAGTGAGTTTAGTATTGTCGAAACTCCAGTAAGCTTCAGCATTGTCGCCGCCAAAAGTGAGTTGTCTTATGTTTTTTAAATGTTTTTCCTGCGGATAATGCATCGTGTTCACAATTTTTGTTGCGCCCGATTTTCCGTCGTAAGCAGTTTTATTTTGGGAAGATTTGCAGCCTAAAATGAGCGTAGCTATAAGAAGAATTGACAATCTTAATTTCATAATTGTGTTTTTAATAAGTTCAAAAATACAATTTATTTTGAATGATTAAATTATGGAAATGAAATTATTGTTTAGCTCAATTATGCAGTAGCGTTCAGTTTTAAAACAATCCAAATTTAAAATAAGGGCACTATTTCTTTAAAAAGGATTGTAACCAATACCCCGATTTTTTTATCGTTCTTTCTTGAGTTTCAAAATCATTGTATATAATACCAAATCTTGGTTTAAAACCATCTGCCCATTCAAAATTATCAACCAAAGTCCAAATAAAATAACCTTTTAGTTTGATGCCTCTCTTAATTGCTTTCGAACAAATTACAAATGTTTTTTTTAAATATTTTATCCGATTTTTATCTTCTACTTTTCCGTTTATCAATGCGTCATCAAAACAAACGCCTGATTCAGTAATGTAAATGTGTTTGACATTTTTGTATTTACTGAATTTTTTAAGCATTTTATACAAGCCTTTTGGGTATATTTCCATGCCCATATTGTTGATTTTTACATTTCTTTTTACTGCAGGAATTTCATTTGCGAAAAGTATAGGCGGAAAAAGGCTGTATTGGGCTACAATTCTGAAATAATACTGAATTCCAATATAATCAAAATCAAATTTCATCAATTCTTCATCGCCATCTTGAAAATATTTTTCTATTCGTTTTAAGCCAGGAATTTCTTTTGTAGGATAGCCTAAACCTAATGAAGGTTCAATAAAAAACCTGTTTAGTAAAGCATCAAGTCGTTTTGCGGCTTTGCGATGCCTGCTAAATAAATTTTTAGGAGTAACTGCAGAACAAGAAAATGAAGTTCCAATAAAGGCATCAGGAATGTTTTTTCGAATTATTCTGCCTCCTTCAGCTTGACAAAGCGTTGTGTGGTGAGCGGCAGGCAAAAAATTTTTGAGACCTTTTTTTCCAGGCGCATGAATTCCCAAAAAATATCCCAAACCAATAAAACTCATAGGTTCGTTGAGCACAATCCATTTTTTTGTTTTCGAACCATATTCTTTTGTGCAAAAATCTGCGTAATAAGAAAACCAACCAATAATTTCCCTATTGGTCCAACCGCCCAAATTTTCCAAAGCTTGCGGTAAATCCCAATGGTATAGTGTAACCCAGGGCTCTATATCATTTTCAAGACAACAGTCAATAACAGCATGATAATAATCGATTCCTTTTTGATTTGGTTCACCAATGCCCAGCGGGAAAATTCTTGACCAGGAAATAGAAAAGCGAAAAGCACTTAAATTCAGTTCTTTTATTTTTTTGATATCATCTTCGTAATGATGATAAAAATTGGTAGCCGTATTCCCGTTTGCTTTCAGAAATTTTTTATCGTTGGTAAAAGTATCCCAAATAGAGTTTTCTTTACCGTCGGAATCCCAAGCGCCTTCAGTTTGATAGGCTGATGAAGCTACACCCCAAATAAATTTTTTTGGAAAATCTTTACTGTTTATTTTACCTGAATACATTGTCGCTGAATAAATCCATAAAATTATGCATTGTGGCGTTCCTGAAAAAGTTTTCTATGCTATGAAAACATTAAGTTTTGGAGTGAATAACGCACGTTTCATAAAAAAACACAATAATTGAACCCGCGTTAGGGATAGCAGTGAAAATCCTTTTTTGATTCGCTTTTTCGGCGAATTGAAAAAGATTGAAGCGAATGGCCCGCCCGCATTTTAGGCGGGAACGCCCAAATTTTTTTAGAAATAGGTTGCTGTTGTTTTAGCGTTTAGGTGATTCTTAAAAAATCATCAATTTGTTCTGGCGTTACCACTAAAGTTTTTAATATAGGGTAATTATTAATAAAGGTTTTTGGAAAATTTTTCACTGTTTTTTTGGGATTCCATTTAAATTCATAAACAGAAAAGGCTCCGTCAATTTCTTCAATCCAATCAATTTCTTGTTGTTGATAGGTTCTCCAAAAATAAAATCGCCCATGCCATTGGCTATAATTCAATACTTTCAATCTCTCTGCAATTATAAAATTTTCCCATAAAGCGCCTGTGTCTTGACGAAACTCCAAAGATTTAAAATTTCCAACAATAGCATTTCTGATGCCATTGTCGTAAAAATAAATTTTGCGCGAAGTGTTTATTTCATTTCGAACATTTCTGCTTAAAGGGTTTAGCCTAAAAACAACGAAAGCTTTTTCCAACAAAGAAATATACTGTTCAATGGTAGCCCTGTCGGCTCCAACAGTTTGCGAAAGTTCATTATAATTAACTTCAGAACCCAATTGCAAAGCCAGCGCCAATAATAATTTATCCAGTATTTCCGGTTTGCGGATTCCTTGGAATTGCAATAAATCTTTATATAGATAGCTTCCTGAAATTTGTTTTAAGGTTTCTTCGACATTCTCAGAATTTGTGATGACTTCAGGATACATTCCGTAAATCATATATCTTGACAGGTTTTTAGCATTATTCACATAGCCAAAATGATGTTGAAGCTCGCCGTAAGTAAAGGGAAATAAATTGAATTCCCATTTTCTGCCAGTCAAAGGTTCATTAAGTTCATTGGAAATCTCTAAGGCTGATGAACCGCTGACCACCAATCTGACGTCTTTGATTTGGTCGTGTATAATTTTTAGAAGAATCCCAATGTTTTTAATGCGTTGCGCCTCATCAAAAAAAACAGTTTTGTGATTTCCGATAATGTTCCTCAATTTGTTTTCTCCGGCATTTTCAAGCAATATCCGGTCTTCAGGATCGTCACCATTCATAAACAGGTAATTTCCTTCAGTTTCACAAAGCGATTTCAGGAGGGTGGTTTTCCCAACTTGTCTTGGACCAATGACAATTAAAACTTTGCCCGAATTCCATTTATCAAGCAAATTATCTTTTAGTTTCCGGGCTATTTGAAGCATATTAGACGATTTATATTATTCATAGTTCATACAAATATATAAAAATTTCGATTATAATCTATTATTTATATATAATTAGAAGAACATAATCTATTATTTATATATAAAAATGAGATTAGACATTCTATCGATAATTTAAATGAGTCGTTTTTCCCTGCTTCAAGTTATTTATTGTTGAGATACAGTGGATTAATTAATTTGAGTTCAATGTTGTATTATAAAAATAATTAATCGCAAAGTAAATGCGACTTAATAAACAGGACGCCCCGCTGGGGTTTGTTTTCAATGAAAATCTATTTGCTATAAACAGGTCGTCCCGATGGGACTAAAAATAGCTCCGTAGGAGCAATCTGCCAGTTTTGAGAAATTTAGCCAGACAATAATGTTTCCAATATGTCAATATAATCATTTACCGAAACAAGTTCAAAAACAATAAATTTAAATTTCTGGAAAATTTTGTATTTTTGCAGACTTAAATTTTTGATTTGATAAAGATAGGAGACATAAAATTGTGCGATTTTCCGCTATTGTTGGCGCCGATGGAAGATGTAAGCGACCCGCCGTTTAGGGCTTTGTGCAAAGAACAGGGCGCAGATGTGGTGTATACCGAGTTTATTTCTTCGGAAGGATTGATACGCGATGCCGCTAAAAGCAGAAAAAAACTGGATATTTACGAAAAAGAACGTCCGGTTGGCATTCAAATTTTTGGCGCAAATTTAGAATCGATGTTAAGAACGGTGGAGATTGTTGAGCAATCGAATCCCGATATTATCGACATTAATTTTGGCTGTCCGGTAAAAAAAGTGGTTTGTAAAGGTGCCGGAGCCGGTATATTAAAAGACATCGATTTGATGGTGCGTTTAACCGAAGCGATGGCAAAACACACCAAATTGCCCATAACCGTTAAAACCCGTTTGGGTTGGGACGAAAATTCCATAAAAATTGTTGAAGTGGCCGAACGTTTGCAGGATGTTGGCTGTAAAGCAATTTCCATTCACGGCCGCACACGTGCCCAAATGTATAAAGGCGAAGCCGACTGGAGCCATATTGCCGCTGTGAAAAACAATCCGAGAATGCACATTCCCATTTTTGGAAACGGCGACGTGAATTCACCTGAACGCGCTATGGAAATGCGCGATAAATTTGGATTGGATGGCGCTATGATTGGCCGCGCAAGCATTGGAAATCCGTGGTTTTTTAAACAAGTGAAGCACTTTTTTGAAACGGGAGAACATTTACCCGAAATTACGGTGGCCGATCGTGTTGAAATGGCACGCCGTCATTTACAAATGGAAATCGAATGGAAAGGTGTTGAAATTGTGGGTGTTATGGAAACCCGCCGTCATTATACCAATTATTTTAAAGGCATTCCCGATTTTAAAGAATACCGCTTAAAAATGGTTAAGTCCGATTCTGCGCAAGATGTGTATGATGTTTTTGAGGAAGTGCTTCAGAAGTTTGCATAAGACGGTTTAAAGTCGAAAGCTGAAAGTCGAAAGTCTCAAAGTCAAAATTTATTGAATCAAAATTCCCCTCTCGAGAGGGGTTAGGGGTGTGTAATTCAATCTCTATAAAACTCATAAACCCTACGATTTAACAACTCAACAATAAAAACAAGTTTACTCAACTATTTTTTTAGAAATTCTGCTGCTGGCAATTTTCGAGGCCATCAATCCCAAGACAAGAATGGTCACAAGTACCGTTATAACATTTAAATAGGTAAACTCAACAGGATAGGCCAAATGTTGCGTAATCATAAATAAGCTATATTTTTTCTGAAGCAACACCAACACAATTCCTGCTGTTAGCCCAACCGTTAATCCGAAAAGTGTCAGCAAAAATCCCTGAAAAATAAATATCCGTTTAATTTCTTTGATGGAAGCGCCCAAATTATACAATGTTTTAAGGTTGTCCCTTTTGTCTAAAATCATCATAATAATAGCCCCAATCACATTGAACAACGCGATAATCAGAATCAGCGTAAATATTAAATAGGAAGCCAAATTCTCCGTATTCAGCATTTTATAAAAAACAGCATTTAATTGTTCCCGGGTTTCCACTTTAAAATCGGCGCCCAAATTATTTTTAAGCTGCGCAATAATTTGAGCACGTTCATTGCTGTTTTTAACTTTTAATTCGACGCCAGAAATTTGGGTCGGATCGTAATTCAACAGTTCCTGCGCCAATTCCAAAGAAATAAACACGTATTTTTTGTCTATTTCATCGGTCAAAGCAAAAACGCCGATGGGTGTGGTGTTAATTTTTGTAAAAGCGTTTGCGGGATCGGTAATGTAGCCGCTTCCCGGTTTTGGAACGTAAATTTTTAAAGGTTCCAAAAAATCATAAACGCCAATCGACAATAAGTTTGAAATTCCGTTGCCCACAACTGCCCCGGAAGGCATATCTGCGTCTAGCCAAGTGCCGGAATAAACCGTGGTGTCCATGCGGTTCACTTTTGCGTAGTTAAGGTCAACTCCTTTTATATAGGCAATATGGGTTTTTTCATTAAAATCGAAAAAAGCCCGTTCTTCAATGACTTTTGAGTAAGAAGCGATGCCGTTTTGATTGTTGATGAGCGTTTCAATCTTAGAATTAAAATCGAACGATTTTCCTTTTACGGCGGTAATTTTAATATCGGGATCCGAAGTGTTTAAAAAGCCAATGCTGAAAGTTCGCAGTCCCGAAAAGCCCGAAAGCACAATAAACAAAGCCAAAGTTCCAATAATTACGCCAATTGCGGCAATAAAAGTGATAATATTGATGGTGTTGTTGCTGCTTTTTGAAAATAAATATCGCTTGGCTATGTAAAGGGAAAAATTCAAATTATCGCTTTTTGCGTTCGTTTAAAATGTCGGGATTTTTAATCGGATTTTCCTGTTTGCCTTTTAAGGCATTGTCAATATCTTCAATATAATCCAAACTGTCATCCATATAAAAAAACAGTTCGGGCATTCTTCTTAGCTGTTCTTTGGTTCGTTTTGCCATTTCGTAGCGAATGGTAGCCGTATTTTCGTGCAAACCTTTAAGAATAAGGTCTCTTTTTCCCTGCGGAAAAACGCTGATGTACACTTTCGCATTCGATAAATCGGAAGTCACAAGCACTTTAGTAACAGATATAATTATCCCTTTCATTCCATCCTGTGCGGCGTGTTGCAAAACATCGGCAAGATCTTTTTGTAAAACACCCGCAATTTTTTTTTGTCTGTTTGTTTCCATAATGCAAAAATAGTATTTAAATATACAATAATTCTGTTTTTGTTTTTGATTGTTTAGGGAATGTTAGCTTAATTCATATAATTACAGGAGTTTATTTAAATTTGTTTTGGGCCTGCCTGCCGGCTGGCAGGCCTGCCCGCCTTTTCGGAGGGCGTTACCCGCCAGCTGGCGGGTCGGGCTTTTCGTTACAATCTTTTTTACTTCGCCGAAAAGGCGAATCAAAAAAGTATTTTCACTTCAATCCCTAACGCAAATTGAATTACGATTTTGGATTTACGATTTTAGAATTAAAAAATATTGACAGGGCGAAATTCGTAAATCGTCAATCATAAATCCAAAATTAACTTTGTTCTGAAGGGTTAAAATAGAAATTAGCCATTAATTGATTTATGGTGATTTAAAACTTTGTGAATCTTTGTGTTTTTCTTTGTGAATCTCTGTGTCACAAAGTTAATTACAGTGGGTTTCTCGGAGAACCACGAAGTTTCACAAAGAAATAATTAAGCTTTTAGCGAACCTTGCGTAAAACTTTGCGCCCCTTGCGGTTAAATACAAATTTCGTTTGATTGGATTTACAATTTGTCTATTTATGATTTTAAGTTACCTTTAACCAATAACATATAACCAATAACATTTAACTTTTCAACCTTCAAAATGAATAAAACCAATGAACAAAATAGAACACCTTGGCATTGCCGTAAAAGATCTGGAAAAATCGAACGAACTTTTTGCTTCCCTTTTTGGCAAACCGCATTATAAAACAGAAGATGTGGAAAGTGAAGGCGTAAAAACTTCTTTTTTTCAAGTGGGCACAAACAAAATTGAATTGCTGGAAGGTACCAATGAAAACAGCCCGATCTCAAAATTTATCGAAAAAAAGGGGGAAGGTATTCATCATATTGCTTTTGCTGTTGACGATATTTTTAGCGAAGTGGCGCGTTTAAAAAGGGAAGGATTTATCATTTTAAACGAAATTCCCAAAAAAGGCGCCGACAATAAATTGGTGGTTTTTTTACACCCAAAATCCACCAATGGCGTTTTAATTGAATTGTGCCAGGAAATAATATAACGTACTTCAGGTTGTTTTTAAGTGTTAGTTTTTAAGATCAATATTTAGCCGATTTTCCGTTAGGCAGTGAGTTTTTTTAGTCATTTTAACGAAAAAACGTAAAGGAGTGAAGCCATGAAGTAAGTGCTGCAATGTAATCTGGCGAATCGCCAGCGGTTGTTTCGGCTTACAAAAGTATTTAAGCGGTGTGCCAAATACTTGATATCTGCATTGATGCCAAAAAACAAAGAAGCACTTGCTAATTGCGCAATTTTTTTCTTTTTAAACAGCGAAACCGTCTTAGAGATTTGGGGCGGTAATCGATTTTGCATTGCAAATTTTGCAAATTCCTGAAATCCAAAAATTAATATTTTGTAAGATATAATCTTTTGGAATTTTTACTTCAATTTCTTCATTTATACACTCCACTTTATGGCAAACAGTGCATTTAAAATGATAATGATTGTGAAAATGAACTTCTTCACAAGATTTGCATTTAAAATAATAGGAAGTTCCATCATCAGAAATCACTTTATGAATGATGCCGTCATCTAAAAAACTCTGTAAAATTCTATATATTGTCACCTTGTCATATTGAGTTAACTCATTGAAGATGTCTTCAGGTTTTAGACCATAATTACTTTTTTTAAAGCAATCTAAAACGGCAATTTTTGATTTTGTGGTTCTTTTCATCATTTCTTAATGCAAACTAGTTGCAATAACATTTAATTGTTATTACCTTTGCAAAAATAATTATAAATTTAAAACAATAATGAAGCAATTAATTTTATTTTATTTTCTGATGGGTACTGCAATACTTTTTTCACAAAATAAATTTGAGGGTAAGATAATCGATTCAAAAACTAAAAATCCAATTGAAGGAACGGTAATTTATTTTCCTGATTTGAACAAAACTTCGATTAGTGATTATAAGGGTTTATTTTCAATGTCGGCTTCTAAAAAAAAGATATTGGTTGAAATTTCTATTATTGGATATGAGTCAAAAATTCTATACCTTGAGGAAAACAGTTTTACAACGATAGAATTATCAGAAAAAAATCTTGAACTGGAAGAAATTATTGTGACAGGAAATTTAAATGCCCGCAAAGAAAAAATTCCGTTTGCTATTGAAACCATAAAAAAAGAAGAGCTTTTTTCATCCGGAAAACTATCCTTGGCTGAAAATTTATCAAAAATTGTGGGAGTTAGCTTCTCAAGTAGCGGTTTAGCTTCAACAAAGCCCGTTATTAGAGGATTGACCAACACAAATATTGTATTTCTGAACAACGGAATTAAGGCAGAGAATTTCCAATTTTCTAGCGCTCATCCATTTATTTCTGATGAATTTTCAGCAAGAAAAATTGAAGTTATCAAAGGACCATTTTCTTTAATTTATGGTTCAGATGCCGTTGGTGGCGTTATCAATGTTATTTCAGAAAATCCAGCTCCGTCAAAAACCTTGGAAGCAAACATAAATTCACAATATCATAGCAATACTGATGGTTTAGTGACTAATGTTGGGGTAAAAGCAGGTGGTGAAAAATGGTTTGGAGGAATAAATTTCACTCGAAAAACACATAAAGATTATGAAGATGGAGATGAAAAACAAGTTGACAATAGCCGGTTTGAAGATTTGAATTTGGGCGCAAATGCAGGATACAGAACTTCTTTTGGAAACTTTAGTTTAAGTTATGATTACTCTTTGCCTAAATATGGTTTAACCAACCAAAAATCGGTCGATTTTGTAAATAATGATTATCGTATTCTAAGAAATTGGTATCAAGAATTGGAAAATCATTTAATAATATCAAAAAGTAAGATTTTCATCAAAAACAACATTGCAGATATTGATTTTGGGTTTCAAAAAAACAGGAGGGTAGGTGTAAGCGATCCTTCAAACACCAATCCTGAAATGATTTTTGCTTTGATGGATTTACAAACGTTTTCTTATAATGCCAAATACTCCATTAATAAAGAAAGAAACAAACTTATTGTTGGTTTTAATGGTGCTGCAATTGAAAATGATTCGGATGATTTTTACCAAAACAGCAACCCTATGCCCGATGCTAAAATTAATGATATTGGTTTATTTGCAGTAAATGATTATCAATTTAATGATAATATAAATTTAAATGCGGGAATTAGATACGATAGCAGAACAATGGAATCGAGTCCTTATCAAAGTGCTGGTTTAAACAAGTATACTGTTGATAATAAATACAATAGCTTTAGCGGTTCAATAGGATCTACCTATAAAGTAAAAAATCAATTGTTCAAACTTAATGTTTCTTCGGGTTACAGAAGTCCGAATATTTCAGAATTGTCACAAAACGGAATTCATTCCAATCGTTTTGAAAGAGGCGATTTGAATTTGCAAGCCCAACGCAATTATCAATTTGATTTTAATTATCATTTTCATACCAAAAATTTTGTTTTCGATTTTAGTCCGTTTTATAACAACGTTAACAATTACATTTATATCGTTCAAACCGATGTTAATGCGCCTTTTGGTGGTGGAAAAATTTGGCAATATCTTCAAAATGACGCTAATTTATACGGAATGGAATTTAGTGTAGATTATCATCCGGTAGCTTGGTTAGGCATTCATTCTAATTATACTTGGACCAAAGGCGAATTAAAAGATGGCGGTTATCTAACCCAAATTCCACAAAACAGATTGGTTGCCGAATTAAAATTTTCAAAAGAAAAATTAGCTTTCCTAAAGCAACCTTATTTTGTTATAAACTATACCAATTTCCAGGATCAAGACAAATTGGGTCCATTTGAAACCTTTAGCAATGCTTATAATTTAGTTGATTTGAATATTGGTTCAGAAATTTTAATGGGCAAACAAAAATTAAACTGGTATATCGCCGCAAATAATATTTTTAATGAGGTATATATTGATCATTTATCGGCCTTTAAACCGCTTAATTTGAATAATATAGGGAGAAATATTGTTTTAGGGTTGAATATCCCTTTAACGGTAGGGCTTTAAGTTGTTGCTGCCAACAATTTTTATCGAATGTTAGTTGGGTTTGCAATAAATACAATTTGAGTATAATTTTATGGGAATTCGTGCGCAGTTAATGTTATAATTATGGACTTCCCGGTTCTGGAGCCTTACATTCGTTGGTTTGAGACCTGCCTGCCGGCAAGGCTGGCGGAGTCGAGTGAAGCCGTAAATGTGACCACTTTTAAAACTAAGAAAGCCTTATAAACATTGAGTTTGTGAGGCTTTTTTATTTATATGGCATTAGTGCGCTCTATCGGGCTTTTTATTTGCCAAAATTAAATTGGAGGATGGTGATTTTTGTCATATCCTGTTGTTATTAAACTGTTTATTTTTGGGCCATTAAAGAATTACACCTATGATGTACGCTTATCAATTATTGTACGAAAAAGTGCAAAGAGTTGAAGTGCCCGACGCTTCAAGCATCATGTCGTTTCTTGAAATCTAAAAAGAAACGCATTATTCCCTTCCAGGGATACTTAGCAAAATTATCCTGTAACATTTCGTGATTTTTTTAAAGACCGATGGTCTTAATTTTATTAAAAAAAACCAGTTTATGGGAGCGAAAAAAAATAATAATTTAACAAATTCAATACCTAAATTTCTTGGATTCCCGGAATATTTTGATAGCGCTGCTTGACGGTTAGTTTTTGGGGCTCCTACTTTTTAATTATATAAAGCAACCTTTTTTAATTTTTCTTCTGATTATTTAATAATTACAGATACTCTTATTATTATAAATTCAAAAATAAGAATTAAATTTGTTGAAAATATATAAAAAATGTATTTAAATTGAAAAAAAGAAGAGTCAATTTATAAATATAACAAAATAAAATAATATGTTAAAATCGATGATTAGATTGCGAATGAGCTCACATGATGCTCATTATGGAGGAAACCTTGTTGATGGAGCACGAATGCTTCAGTTATTTGGTGATGTTGCCACAGAACTTCTTATTTTAAGAGATGGTGATGAAGGTTTGTTTAAAGCGTATGATATGGTAGAGTTTATGGCACCTGTTTATGCGGGTGACTTTATTGAAGCTGTTGGTGAAATAATTGAAGAAGGAAACTCTAGCAGAAGAATGAAATTTGAAGCCCGTAAAGTGATCGCGCCTCGTCCTGATATTTCAGATTCAGCCTGCGATTTTCTTGAAGAACCTATCATTGTTTGTCGCGCCACAGGAACCTGTGTTACGCCAAAAGCGAGTCAGCGTAAATAACTTATTTTATGGAAAAATTAATTATCACAGCCGCAATTTCGGGTGCGGAAGTTACAAAAGAACACAATCCTGCAGTGCCTTATACTGTTGAAGAATGTGTTCGTGAAGCCAGTTTGGCTTACCGGGCAGGTGCAAGCATCATTCATTTGCACGTTCGTAAAGACGACGGCACGCCCACACAAGATAAAAACCGTTTTAAAGAGGTGATGGATGCAATTAGGGTTAAATGTCCCGATGCAATTATTCAACCTTCAACCGGTGGCGCAGTTGGGATGAAAAATGATGAACGGCTACAGCCAACCGAGCTTAACCCGGAAATGGCAACGTTAGATTGTGGCACCTTAAACTTTGGAGGCGACGAGATATTTGAAAATACCGAAAATACCATCAAATATTTTGGACAGCGAATGATTGAAAAAAACATCAAACCAGAATTGGAGGTTTTTGACAAATCTATGATTGATATGGCGCTGCGTCTTCATCAAAAAGGATTTATAAAATCTCCTATGCATTTTGATTTTGTGATGGGCGTTAACGGAGGCATTTCGGGAACCTTAAGAGACTTTGTTTTCTTGCGTAACAGCATTCCTTCCGATTCCACCTACTCGGTTGCGGGCGTTGGAAGATTTGAATTTCCATTGGCCGTTGCCGCCATTATTGATGGCGGTCATGTAAGGGTTGGTTTGGAAGATAATTTATACATCGCCAAAGGTGTTTTAGCCAAATCGAATGGAGAATTGGTTGAAAAAGTGGTACGATTGGCTAAGGAACTTGGTCGTGAAATAGCAACTCCGGCCGAAGCAAGAGAAATTTTAGGGTTAAAAAAACAGTAGAAAACTGTTAAATTATATGATGAAAAAAGGAAATAAATACGGTACGCACAGGGTTATTGAACCCTTAGGCGTTTTACCGCAACCTGCAACGAAAGTTGATAACAATGTTACTGAAATATACGACAACGAAATCTTGGTTGATGTTGATATTCTAAATATCGATTCAGCCAGTTTTACCCAAATTAAAGAACAGGCCGGTGGCGATATCGAAAAAATAAAAGAGATTATTTTAGAAATAGTTGCTGCCCAAGGCAAAATGAAAAATCCTGTTACAGGATCTGGTGGCATGTTCATAGGAACGGTTTTACAAATAGGGGAAGCATTGGCAGGCAAAAGAGATCTAAAAGTTGGAGATAAAATTGCAAGCCTTGTGTCTTTATCATTAACGCCACTCAAAATTGAAAAGATTATCGAGGTTAAAGCATCGATTGATCAGGTGATTGTAAATGCAAAAGCTATTTTGTTTGAAACGGGTTTATACTCAATATTACCGACTGATATGCCTGATTCATTAGCACTTGCGGTACTCGACGTATGTGGAGCTCCGGCACAAACAGCGCGTTTGGTAAAATCTGGTGACACGGTTGTTATTATCGGTGCCAGCGGAAAATCGGGCATGCTGTGCTGTTACGAAGCAAAAAGAAGGGCTGGCGTTAATGGGAAAGTGATTGGCGTTGATTATAGTGACAAAGGTTTGGAAGCTTTAAGAAAATTAAATATCTGCGACGAAATAATTAAACTGGATGCAACAAATGCACTTAGCTGTTACGATGCCATTTCAAAAGTAACAAATGATGAGCTTGCCGATGTTGTGATTAACAATGTAAACATTCAAAATACTGAAATGGGCTCTATCTTAATGTGTAAAGACAGAGGTGTGGTTTACTTCTTCAGTATGGCAACTTCCTTCACAAAAGCCGCTTTAGGAGCTGAAGGTGTCGGTAAAGATATTGACATGATTGTTGGCAACGGTTATGCAAAAGATCACGCAGAAATAACATTAAATATATTAAGAGAACATAAAGGCATAAGGGATTTATATGAAAGTCTTTATGCATAATTAAATTTTTTATCAAAACTGAAATTTAAATAAATGAAAACAGCGTATAAAAAAGTAGCCTATAAACACATTCCTTTATTTAAGGACATATCTCAAGAAGATTGGAACGATTGGAGATGGCAATTGAGACACGCCATCAGAGATATTCCCACACTTGAAAAAGTAATTATATTATCCGAAGAAGAAAAGGAAAATCTTTCTAAAACATTAAAAAAGTTTAAAATGGCAATTACGCCGTATTACGCGGCTTTAATGGACAAAGAAGACAGGGATTGTCCGGTAAGAATGCTGGCTGTTCCTGAGCTAAATGAATTGTTTGTTGATGATTCTGATTTGGATGACCCGCTGCATGAAGATGTGGATTCTCCGGTTCCGGGACTGACGCACCGTTATCCGGACAGGGCCTTACTTCTTGTTACCCACGAATGTTCTATGTATTGTCGTCATTGTACCCGAAGAAGAATTGTTGGTGATTCAAGCGAAAAAATGGATAATAAACATCTTGAACAGGCATTTGAATACATCAGAAATACGCCTCAACTTAGAGATATCGTTATTTCTGGCGGCGATCCATTAATTTTAAGTGACGAAAAATTAGATTATATTCTAACCGAATTACGAAAAATTGACCACATCGAAATTATCCGTATTGGCAGTCGTATGCCTGTGGTGCTTCCTCAAAGAATCACGGATAAATTTTGCGAAATGCTTAAAAAGCACCATCCAATTTATGTGAATACGCATTTTAATCACCCAAAAGAAGTTACGGAAGATGCTAAAATTGCTTGTGAAAAATTAGCAAATTCAGGCGTTAATGTCGGCAACCAATCGGTGCTGCTTAGAGGCATAAACGATTGCTCCAATATTATGAAAAAGTTGGTGCACGAGCTATTAAGAATTCGTGTTAGACCTTATTATATATACCAATGTGATCTTTCTGAAGGAATTTCTCACTTCAGAACAGCCATTTCTAAAGGCATTGAAATCATTGAAAACTTACGCGGACATACGTCAGGTTTGGCAGTGCCTACTTTTGTGGTGGACGCTCCGGGCGGCGGCGGTAAAATTCCGGTAATGCCAACTTACTTAATATCTCAAAACGAAAAAAGAGTGGTATTAAGAAATTACGAAGGTGTGATAACGACTTATACACAGCCTACTCATGGAAAGGAGCATGATACTGAAAATTGTAAATTTTGTAAAGACGAAAATTTGGTTGCTAAAGATGGAGTAGCGATGTTATTGAATAATGACGGACTTTCTCTTCAGCCTGAAAATTTGAAAAGAAAAAACAGATTAACTGTATATTAAAGAAATAAATACATGCCGTATTAAGATGAACAGTGTTATTGCAGAACAACTTGTTAATAAAACGACCTTCTTAGTAGGGAATAAAAAGAATGCAGGTAAAACAACTTTTCTGAATTATGCGCTTACGCAGTTAAGAGAGGTTGTTCAGCCTGCTTTTTTTACCATTGGGATTGATGGTGAAGCAAGTGATTTAATATTTGACACACCCAAACCAAAAATCTATACTGAAACAGGAGATTACGTTGTCACATCAAGTTTAATGATCAATAAAAGTGATGCGTTGTTTGAAATTATTCATGTGTTTCCATACAAAACTGTTTTAGGAAGGCTCGCTTTGGCAAAAACATTGCGAAACGGAACTATAGAACTTGTTGGCTCTGAAGACAATAAGCAGCTCGCTGAAATTATAACGTTTCTAAGAAATGAGGAGCACATAAAAACCATTGTCATTGATGGTGCCGCAAGCCGCGTAACGCAAGTGGCTTCAGTTAAAAATAGCTATTTTTACTATATTGTTAAGATTGACCAAAAAAGCATCAATTCGGATCTTAATAAATTAAGAACCATTGCATTCATCAGTAAATTTAAAGATATTGATCACATTGATGATGTAGAAAATAAAACGGTATTCGAGATCAAAGGCGCTTTAACAGAATCCAAGCTCTCTATGATTCCTGAAAATTGTGATATTTTGTTGCTCAATGATTTTACAAAAATATTCCTGGATTTTTATCAGGTAACCAAGTTAACGGAAAAACTTGAAATTGCATATAAAATACCTTATCAATTGGTCTCTTTTGTGGTCATTTTAAAAGATATATTGAAGGAAGATTTTGTGAAAATAGTAGAAAGCCATAACCTGAAAGAACCAATTTTATACAATCCTTATGAATATTAAAGACACCATACAATTTGTAGAATTTAACACATTCTATTCGGAGTATGCGCCTTTAACTCCTTATGGATTGCTGGACAAAAACAAATACCAGGTTTTTACGGATGAAAAAATACTTGTTTCTGTCTATAATTCCATTGGTAAAATAGTCAGTTTTATCAATGAAAATTCTTTTGAAGCTGATAAAATTGAACATCATTTAAAAAGAATTTCCCATTTAAATACTTTAGAAAGAAAAACCTTCGATTCTTCAGATATATTTCTGGTGAAAAAATTGTTGGTGAATTTTAAAAGCATCGTTAAACTATTGAATGATGAAATAAAAAAAGATTTACAAATCAACTTTTTATCCGAAGAATTATTGAATTTTTTGTCGCTTGATGGATTGAATAAGGAAACCTTTTATTTAAGTGAACAATACAATACCGAGCTGGGTGAAATCAGAAAAAAAATAGGGGGAACGGATAAAGTTTTGGCTGAAATAAAAAAAGAACGGCTTCTCGAGATTTTAAAACAACATCATCTTGATTTTAGATTTCGTGATTTTATGATTGCCTCAGAAAGCATTACAAACAATTTAAGTTCTGAGCTGATTTATAAAGAAGTTTACGATAAAACTTCCTTATTGCTTAAGCCAATGCTTCCGAAGGAATATTTCGATTTATACAAAAAAAGAGAAGCTTTATTGCTGGAAGAAAATAGGTTGGAACAAGCTGTTCTTAGTGCAATTTCTGAAAAAATTATTGCTGAAAAAGAACTGATAAAAAACTACATCAATAAAATTGTTTTGCTCGATACCCTTTTTGCAAAATCAAGAATGGCTATCAAGTACAAGATGGTTGCGCCTGTTTTAATCGATAAAAAAGCAACTATTGAAGTGGTGAACGGTCAATACCTGCCGCTGGCAAATAAATGCGCAAAAACGGGTACCATTTACACGCCTTTAAATGCTGAATTTGACAATAAAACCTGCGTAATTACGGGTTCAAATATGGGCGGTAAAACAGTGCTTTTAAAAACAATCGGGTTTATGCAGCTGCTGACCCAAATGGGTTTTTGGATTCCTGCCATAAAGTTTAAAACAGCCGTATTTGAAAATATCCATTACATTGGCGAAGACCTTTCAGAAAAAGTGGAAGGCCTCAGCAGTTTTGGATTCGAAATACACAATCTTACAAAAGCCATCAATGATTTTGGAACAAATACCTTGCTTCTGATTGATGAGTTTGCAAAAACAACAAACTCCACGGAAGCAAAAGCAATCATTGCCGCGATGTTAAAAAGCTTCTCTCAAAAAGAAACCGTTTGCAGCTTTTTGTCAACACATTTTATGGAATTGCCTGAATTTGAAAAAGTGTCTTTTTATAAAATGAAAGGGCTGGATTATTCAGCATACAAGAAATATTACAACAAAGAAAAACAATATTCATTGCGTGAGAGAATTATGTTAATCAATTCTTTTATGCGTTATGAAATTATAAAAACGGACAATAAAGACAGGACTTATGATGCCATAAAAATTGCAGATATATTAGGATTAAATGATGAAATTATTAGCTATACAAAAGCGTATTTAAGTGAGAATTATGACTAAATCAAAATTAAATCTGGACACGGACAAGATTGCGAAAGCACGAGAACTTTCAAAACAAATAACGGCACCGGTTCAGAAATATATTGAGAAACACACCACGGTTGCCATTGAGAGAACAACACTTAGGATGATGGGCGCAGATGGCGTTGACAGTATTGGTGTGCCAATTCCAAATATGGTTGTTGACCAAATAGGTGATCATATTTGCTATGGTGCCGCAAAATATTATATCAATGCCTTGCTTAAAAAAGGGGTAACTCCTGAAGAACTGAATAATGAAATTGCAAATGGTTTAGATCTTACAAAAATTGATTTTGTTGACTTTTCCTATATCGAAGAAAAAGCGCAGGAATTGGTTGAAGCCTTTGCCACAAAAGTGAAAGCGAATGTTGCCTACAGAGCCGAAAAAATCAATACATATAAAGAGAAGGAGAATTCTCCGCTATTATATCTTATTGTTGCAACAGGCAATATCTATGAAGATGTAAAACAAGCGCAAGCCGCCGCCAAACAGGGCGCTGATATTATCGCTGTGATTAGAACCACAGGTCAAAGTTTATTGGATTTTGTTCCTTTTGGGCCTACAACAGAAGGTTTCGGAGGAACTTATGCCACGCAGGAAAATTTCAAAATAATGCGCAAAGCCTTGGATGAAACTGGAGAAGAAATTGGAAAGTATATCCGATTGGTTAATTACTGTTCGGGTTTATGTATGCCCGAAATAGCAGTTATGGGCGCTTTGGAAAGGTTGGATATGATGTTAAACGATTCTATGTATGGCATTTTGTTTAGAGACATCAATATGTACAGAACTTTTGTTGACCAAAAATTTTCAAGAATGATCAATTCATTTGCCGGAATTGTGATCAACTCTGGCGAGGATAATTATTTAACAACTTCAGATGCTGTTGAGAAAGCTTATACGGTTACTGCCTCTCAGTTTATCAACGAAAGATTTGCTTATGAATCGGGTTTGCCGGCTAGATTAATGGGGTTGGGGCACGCTTTTGAAATGAATCCGGATATCAAAAATGGTTTTCTTTTAGAAATGGCGCAAGCGCAAATGGCTAGTGAAATATTCCCTGAAGCTCCTTTAAAATATATGCCGCCCACAAAATATATGACAGGAGATATTTTTAAAGGATTGGCAATGAATACCTTGTTTAACTTTATTGCAAAATCTACAAATCAAGGAATTTTATTGCTCGGGATGCTTACGGAAGCTGTTCACACGCCGTTTATGCAAGATCGGTTTTTAGCGGTTGCCAATGCCAAATATGTGTTGAATAATATGGCTGATTTCTCTGATGATATTGAATTCAAAAAGGATGGGATTATGCAAACCAGGGCAAAAGTTGTGCTGGATGAAACCATTGAGTTTCTTGAAGAAATTAATAAAACGGACTTATTTAATGCCATTGAGTCTAAAATGTTTGCAGAAGTAAGCCGACCAAAAAACGGAGGTAAAGGATTAAGTGGTGTAGCTGAAAAGGCTCAGGATTATTACAACCCTTTTTACACGTATCTTGAAAATGAATTAAATATTGTAAAAGAAGGAAACAAGTTATGATGATAAGACCTTACGGAGACACCTTAAACGACGGAGCCGTTCAAATGTCATTTACCCTGCCTGTGGCACATTCAGCCAAAGCAGATGAAGCTGCAATACTGTTTGGAAAAAAATTGGGCTTTAAAGAGGTTGAGGTAGTTCACTCAAATCCGCTTTCCGACGAATTTACATTTTTTGTGGTTTACGGAAAAACAGAAATAAGCATTGATTATGATAAAGTAGTTGTTGAAGAGGTTGAAAAATCTTTGGATTTCTATGGCGTTAACAATTTTATCAAGGAAAATATAAAAAGAAAAATAGTGGTTGTCGGCGCTTGCTCCGGTACTGATGCACATACGGTAGGAATCGATGCAATTATGAATATGAAAGGCTTCGACCAGCACTATGGTCTTGAGAGATATCCTATGATTGAAGCCTTCAACCTTGGCGCACAAGTCCCAAATGAAGACCTTATTAAAAAAGCAATAGCATTGAAAGCGGACGCGATTTTAATTTCACAGATTGTAACGCAAAAAGATGTCCATATTCAAAACCTTACAGAATTTATTGAGTTGCTTGAGGCGGAAGGGCTAAGATCTAAAATGGTCGTGTGCGCTGGCGGACCAAGAATTGGCAATAAATTAGCTTTAGAGCTTGGCTATGATGCAGGTTTTGGAAGAGGAACCTATCCTGAAAATGTAGCTTCTTTTATTGTTGAAAAAATGCACGAAAGAGGGGTAAAATAGTCTGTGTTTGTTATTTTATTGATCTTGATTGCCAAACTGCCTGTTTAGGTTGTTTGGCTTTTTTATGCTCAAAACTTGCCTGATAGTATTCATTTTATTTTGCTGTAAATTGTCAAAATTATTGTTAAAAACTAAATTTTAATTTGAAAACCTTTTAGTGGTAGGGTTTTTGTAATGTTGTTTGTTATATAGTATGTATGGAGCTTATTTATGTATAAATGGAATGAAAAACCAATTAAACAAAAAACGAAAGTGTGAATTATACAACTTTTGTTCAAAGTTTTGTAACATATAGATGCTTTAAACTAAGCAACTTTGCATCACTATATTTAAATTCAGATTATAATAATTTAAAACTAAAAAAGATGAGATTAAAAAAAATTTATTTTGTAGCAGTTGCAGCGATGGTTGCGATGCTAGGATTCCAGAGTTGCGAGAGTGATGATGAAGGCAATACAGCTAGAGTTCAATTAAAATTAGTTGATGCACCTGGAGATTATTCAGAAGTGAATGTTAATATTGTGGATATTCAATATAACAACAGTGAAAATGAAGCTGGTTGGGTGAGTTTTGGAACTCCGGAAGATTATCCCATTAATGTTGATTTAACAACGCTTATTGCAGGAAATAGCCTTTTATTGGCTGATCAAATAATTCCTTCAGGAATGTTAAAACAAATTAGATTGATTTTAGGCGACGGCAATACGCTTAAAATAGAAGGACAAGAAACATTGTTGCCACTTAATACGCCAAGCGCTATGCAATCTGGTTTAAAATTAAATATGAATACCACATTGGATGCTGGTTTTACCTACACATTTATCCTTGACTGGGATGTGCAAAAATCTGTTGTAAGTACAGGTGCAGGAACCTATAATCTAAAACCTGTGATAAGGGTGAATGCAGAAGTAAGTTCAGGATCTATTGAAGGCAATGTATCAGGAGAATTTTTAGTGAACGGATTAAGCGTTTTTAACAATTTAGAAAATGCGATGGTTCAGGTTTATACAACCAATGGTGTTTATGTTACAGAATCCGGAACAAATGCAGAAGGTGACTTTTTAATTCAGGGTCTTGCTGCAGGAGATTATAAATTGAAAATAGTGAACCAGGAAGCTTATGATGATTATGAATCAGCTTTAATTACGGTAACTGTTGGTTCAGTAATTAAGATTGCCCCTATAGTGTTGATTATTCCAACACTATAAAAGACATACTTGGTGTTTTTTAAAATCATTTAAATAAAATCATTTAAACCCGCTCTAGAGATAAGGCGGGTTTTTATTTTAATGCTTAAAATATTCAATATGATTAAGCCATTTGTCCGAATAAAAGTGCATTTTGTTTAATTAATTTATATTTTTTCTCGCAAATGAGATTATAAATATATATTTGCTTCATAATAAAAGATGCAACCAAGAGGTGAACCATAAAGGGAATAACATTTTTTATGGATTACTTTTAATAAAATGATAACATTTAGAATAAGTTAAAGTGACTAACTTTGTGAGAATTGAGGTGAACAATTCAATTACCTATCATCTCACAATAATGTTAAAAGTGGTGCGTTTTAATCCATAGTAATTATAAAATATATAATTTATTTGTCGATTTTTTAAGTTTACAGCATATTCAACCCCAAAATGAATAGAAAAAAAGTTAAGATAATTTTATTGTGTTTTAGTTTTATGCTGTTTACTTTAGCTGCATATTCAAAGCCCAAGCCTCCCAAACCCGAGGAAGGTGGTGCACCACCTCCGCCACCTGGCTTGCCCATTGATGGCGGTTTATCGCTGTTATTGGTTTCTGGCGTTGCTTATGGTATTTATACCTTGAAAAGAAAAAAGGAATAATTATTTTTCCAACAATCTTGCAACATACTTGCCAATTACATCAAATTCTAAATTAACCACTGTGCCAATTCTAAAGGCATGAAAATTCGTAAATTCATAGGTATAAGGAATAATAGCCACCGAAAAACTGTTTTTTCGGGAATTTACCACGGTTAAACTTACGCCGTTTACGGTGATCGATCCTTTTTCAATGGTAATATTATTGTGAGCATTGTCATATTCAAAACTAAACACCCAGCTTCCGTTTTCATCAACAATATTTGTGCAAACCGCTGTTTGGTCCACGTGTCCTTGCACAATATGTCCGTCCAATCTGGCGCCAAGAATCATGGCACGTTCTAAATTTATTTCAGATCCAACAGTCACATATTTCAAATTCGATTTGTCAAGCGTTTCTTTTATGGCGGTCACAGTATATTCCTTGCCTTCTAAGTTCACAATGGTTAAACATACGCCATCATGTGCAATACTTTGGTCTATTTTTAATTCGGAAGTGAAATTACTTTCAATGGTGATATGAAGATTTTCTTTTTCCTGCTTCAGGTTTTTAACAAACCCCACACTTTCTATTATACCGGTAAACATATTTTTTTCAATTTAATTGACTACTTTTGATGATTCAAATTTAAGTATAATAAACCTGATTTATGGACAAATCTGAAAAAATAACATTGGGAATTTCTATAGGGGATTTTAATGGCGTTGGCATAGAAATTATTTTGAAAACCTTTTTGGATAAACGGATGTTCGATTTTTGTACACCTGTATTATTTGGTTCAGCCAAATTAATTACGGCCTATAAAAAAAATATGGACATCAATCTGCTTTTTAACGGGATACGACAAGTTGACGCCGCTATTCCTGGGAAGTTCAATGTATTGAATCTATGGAAAGATGAATTTGAAGTTAATTTGGGAATAGCCACTGCCGAATCAGGAAAATACGCATTTTTGTCGCTTGAAGCTGCAACCGATGCTTTGGCCAAGGGTGAAATTGATTTGTTGGTAACCGCTCCTATTAATAAGGAGAACATTCAGTCTTCAGCATTTAAATTCCCTGGACATACAGAGTATTTGGAATCGAAATTGAAAGGAAAAAGTTTAATGATTTTGATGTCCGATACTTTGCGAATTGGTTTAATTACAGGCCATATTCCGGTTTCAAAAGTCGCAGAATCAATTACGCCCGATTTAATAAAAGAAAAAGTAGCCATCTTATATAAATCATTGGTGGAGGATTTTGCCATCAATAAACCTAAAATTGCCATATTGGGCTTGAATCCGCATTGCGGCGACCACGGTGTTATTGGTACTGAAGATGATGAAATGATACGGCCAACCATCGCCGAAATACAAAATGAAGGTAAATTGGTTTATGGACCTTATGCTGCCGATGGTTTTTTTGGATCGGAAAGCTATAAAAATTTTGATGGCATTTTAGCCATGTATCACGATCAGGGATTGGCGCCATTTAAAGCATTGTCGTTTGGTGAAGGCGTTAATTTTACCGCCGGCTTAAATAAAGTGAGAACCTCGCCCGATCACGGCACGGCTTACGATATCGCAGGGAAGGATTTAGCGAACATAAATTCCTTTAAAGAAGCCGTTTTTAGCGGTATTCAAATTTTTAAAACAAGGCGGGAATATAAAAGTTTGACTGAAAACACTTTAAAAAGTACGCATCAAAAAGAAAATAGATAAATATTAAACATTTATTTTAGTATATATTTTATAATTTTATATCTTTGCACGCTCAAATTGAAGTTCAAAATGAAAGATTTAAAGGAGTTTGACATTTCTTTTATTGGTTTAAAAGAAGGAATTCATCAGTTTGAATACACCATTGACAAGAAGTTCTTTGATTTTTTTAACTATGATGAATTTTACGGTTCAAACGTAAAAGTAGCGGTGTCATTGTTAAAAAATACAACAATTTTAGAATTGGATTTTGTTTTTTCGGGCTGGGTTGAAGTGGCTTGTGATTTAACTACCGAGTTATTTCATCAACCGATTGATGCAAACATCCATTTAATTGTAAAATTTGGAGATGAATTTAATGATGAAAACGAAGAGTTATTAATCATACCGTTTTCTGAAAGCAAAATAAATGTGGCACAATACATTTATGAAGCAATAGTGTTGGCAGTGCCATTAAAAAGAATACATCCGGGCGTAATTGACGGTTCTCTTCACTCAGAAGTTTTAGAAAAGTTAAAGGAATTTGAAATTAAAGCAGAAGACGAAGAAGAAAATCAGGAAGAACAACAAGAGGAAAATAAAAATAGGGAAATTGATCCCAGATGGAATAAATTAAAGAATATATTAATAGAAAAAAATAAGAGTAATGGCACATCCTAAAAGAAAGATATCAAAAACAAGAAGAGATAAAAGAAGAACTCATTACAAAGCAGTAGCTCCGCAAGTAGCTATTGACCCAACAACAGGTGAGGCGCATTTGTACCACAGAGCGCATTGGCATGAAGGGAAATTGTACTACAGAGGCCAAATTGTAATTGATTCAGTAGAAGAAATTAAAGCATAATCAGTTATTTTAAAATAACGATAAAAACTCTCATATTGAGAGTTTTTTTTTACATTTAAGCGTAAAATCGATCAAAACTGATAAAAAGCAGTTAGAAATAAAAATAATTTCATTTCTTTGAAATTCTTTTTTTTAATAAAAGAGGGTAAAATATGACGAGAATTACCGCAGTGATCACTGCAGTTGGAAAATATGTTCCTGAAGACATTTTAACAAATAAAATGTTGGAGAAAATGGTGGATACGCACGATGAGTGGATCACCACAAGAACAGGAATTAAAGAACGAAGAATTTTAAAAGGCGAGGGAAAGGGAACTTCATTTATGGCGATTAAAGCGGCTCAACAGTTGCTTGATAAGAAAAAATTAGATCCCAAAGAAATTGAACTCGTTATTGTATGCACCGCTACACCCGATATGCAAGCTGCAGCCACAGCTGCATTTGTAGCAACTGAAATTGGCGCAACAAATGCTTTTGGTTTCGATTTGGAAGCGGCCTGCTCAAGTTTTTTATATGGAATGTCTGTTGCCGCAAAATATATTGAATCTGGAAGATACAAAAAAGTGCTGCTTATTGGAGCCGACAAATGTTCTTCCATGATTGATTATACTGATCGGTCAACATGTATTATATTTGGAGACGGAGCCGGAGCAGTTTTATTTGAACCAAATAATGAAGGTCTCGGATTACAAGATGAATATTTGAGAAGTGACGGAGCCGGAAGAGAATTTTTACAGGTAAAAGCAGGCGGTTCTATCAATCCGTTGACAAAAGAAGGGATAGACAATAAAGAAAATTTTATTTTTCAAGACGGTAAAACGGTGTTTAAAAATGCAGTTTTCAATATGGCCGACGCAGCTGTTAAAATAATGGAGCGCAATAATTTAACCAATGATAAGATTCAATGGCTCGCCGCACATCAAGCAAATAAACGCATTATTGAAGCAACGGCGAACAGAATCGAGCTGGAAAGTTCAAAAGTAATGATGAACATTCAATATTACGGAAACACAACATCAGCAACTTTACCATTGCTTTTGGCCGATTATGAACAACAACTTAAAAAAGGAGATAATATAATTTTCGCAGCATTTGGGGGTGGTTTCACTTGGGGATCAATTTACTTAAAATGGGCATACAATTCTTAACCAATTAACAATTTAAAACCAAATTAACATGGATTTAAAAGATATTCAAAATCTGATAAAATTTGTAGCCAAATCTGGCGCAAGTGAAGTTAAGTTAGAGATGGAAGATATTAAAATCACCATTAAAACCGGAACTGAAAGAACTGAAACCGCCATACTTCAGCAAGCGCCATCAGGCATTCCTCAAATGGCGGCAAGTCCAATGACTTCTCAAGCGCCTGCGCAAGTTGCCGTTGCAGATTCAGTTGTTGCAGAAACTGCCGTAAAATATATTGAAATCACTTCACCAATTATAGGCACTTTTTACAGAAAACCATCGCCTGACAAACCAGTTTTTGTTGAAGTTGGTGACATTGTAAGTCCGAATACCGTTGTATGTATGGTTGAAGCCATGAAATTATTTAATGAAATTGAATCAGAAGTTTCAGGAAAAATCGTAAAAATATTGGTGGAAGACGGCACTCCTGTTGAATACGGGCAACCAATATTTTTAGTGGATCCTTCATAATTTTAATTCCAATTTGCATGAGGATCTAAGTTTCAAAAATTTATTTTGATATTAATCCTCGTCTATAATAATTTGAAAACGATATGTTTAAAAAAATATTAATTGCAAACAGGGGAGAAATAGCTTTAAGAGTTATACGAACCTGCAGAGAAATGGGTGTTAAAACGGTGGCTGTTTATTCAACTGCCGATGCTGAAAGTTTACATGTTCGTTTTGCAGATGAAGCCGTATGTATTGGGCCTCCGCCAAGCAGTGAGTCTTACTTAAAAATGTCGGCAATTTTGGCAGCTGCCGAAATTACAAATGCCGATGCCATTCACCCCGGATACGGATTTTTATCTGAAAATGCCAAATTTTCAAAATTATGTGAAGAGCATGGCATAAAATTTATTGGAGCGACTTCAGACATGATTAGCAAAATGGGCGATAAAGCTTCTGCCCGCGCCACTATGAAAGCGGCCGGAGTGCCAACTATTCCAGGTTCAGAAGGTTTATTGGAAACTTATGAAGAAGCTGAAAAATTGGCTGATGAAATGAAATATCCTGTGATGTTAAAAGCTACAGCAGGCGGTGGAGGAAAAGGAATGAGGGCAGTGTATGCCAAAAGCAATCTTCAAACGGCTTGGGATGCAGCCCGGCAAGAAGCATTTGCCTGTTTTGGAAATGACGGGATGTATATGGAAAAGCTGATTGAAGAACCACGCCATATAGAAATCCAAATCATTGGAGATTCCTTTGGAAAAGCTTGTCATTTATCAGAAAGAGATTGTTCCATTCAACGCCGTCACCAAAAACTGACAGAAGAAGCGCCTTCGCCGTTTATGACTGCGGCATTGCGTAAAAAAATGGGAGAAGCCGCTGTAAAAGCTGCAGAATACATCTCTTATGAGGGCGCAGGGACCATCGAATTTTTAGTGGATAAACATCGGAATTTCTACTTTATGGAGATGAATACGCGTATTCAGGTAGAGCATCCGATTACGGAACAAGTGATAGACTACGATTTAATTTATGAACAAATAAAAGTGGCGGCGGGAATTCCAATTTCAGGTAAAAACTATTTCCCTAAATTGCATTCTATAGAATGCAGAATAAATGCGGAAGATCCTTATAAAGATTTTAGGCCATCACCAGGAAAAATAACTACTTTGCACATTCCGGGAGGTCACGGAATTAGGGTAGATACGCACGTATATGCAGGCTACACGATTCCGCCAAACTATGATTCTATGATTGCAAAATTAATTACAACGGCACAAACCCGTGAAGAAGCTATCAGTAAAATGAAAAGAGCTTTGGATGAGTTTGTGATTGAAGGGATAAAAACCACGATTCCTTTCCACAGACAATTAATGGACCATCCAGATTATATTTCCGGTAATTACACCACTGCTTTTATGGAAGGCTTTGAAATTCAGCCTGAAACAGACAAGTAAAATTTCAAATAGAAATATAAATAAAGGGTATGATTTTTCATATCCTTTATTTTTTTAAATTTACCTTCAGTTAATTACAAGATGAAAGAAAAAGAGTTACACTTTGACGGTATTGATAAGATTATCTTAAAACATTTAATGGAAGATGCCCGAACACCTATTTTAAGCATTGCGCGCGAAATTGGCATTTCAGGGGCGGCAATTCATCAAAGATTGCGAAAATTGGAAGCGGCCGGATTAATTACCGGATCAAAATTCACCATCAACCCGAAAGTATTGGGTTATAAAACATTGGCATTTGTCGGAATTTTTCTGGATTCCGCAAGTAAATATTCCGCAGCGATTATTCGGTTAAAAGAAATTCCCGAAGTTATTGAAAGTCATTATACCACAGGGAATTATGCCATATTTATCAAAATTATGTGTAAAGACAATGAGCATCTTATGAAATTGCTTAATCAGGAAATTCAATCTATTAAAGGAGTTGCCAGGACAGAAACCTTTATTTCGCTCGACCAACAAATTGATCGTCAGATTAAATTATAAAAAAAGCCGAATTAACGGCTTTTTTTATTTTGTGTCAATATTTCTTAATCTCTGTTTCCCAAAATGCTAAATCCCCAATAAAGCAGCATAGCCAAAGATCCAATAGCAGCAACCAAATAAGTTCTAGCAGCCCAAGTTAAAGCATCTTTTGCGCCATCTTGCTCTCTGTTTGTAAGCATGTTGTTTGTTTTAAGCCAAGCCAATGCTCTGTTGCTGGCATCATATTCAACCGGTAAGGTAATAAAGCTGAATAAAGTTGCAACCGCCATCATGGCAAGTCCGATAACTGCAATGGTAAAACCAATGCCAGAATCCCCTGATGCGGCACCCAAAATCAATCCGCCAATAACTAGCCATTGCGAAAATTTAGAAGAAATATTCACCGCCGGCACTAGAGTTGAACGCAACTGCAACCATTGGTAAGCTTGTGCATGTTGAACTGCGTGCCCAACTTCATGCGCGGCTACACATGCAGAGGCTGCGTTTCGTTGTTCGTATACCGATTCGCTTAAATTTACCGTTTTGTCTTGTGGATTGTAATGATCGGTCAATTGGCCGGGTGTTGAAATAATTTTCACATCATAAATGCCATGGTCATTTAACATTTTTTGGGCAATTTCCCTTCCGCTTAATCCATTTTCTAGCTGAACTTCAGAATAATATTTAAATTTATTCTTTAATTTTTGGCTCACCAACCAACTCACTAAAGATACCAAACCTATAATTATATAAAACCCTATCATATTTTTCTTTTTTTAATTAATGTATTTATTTTCGGTAAATTTACATCATAAATTATTCCAAAATTCAGCATCAGACAAAATGGCAAAAATTCCTCATATCCTATTAATATACACAGGTGGAACCATCGGGATGGTTAAAGATTATAAAACCGGAGCTTTAAAAATATTTAATTTCGATAAACTTTTAAAACACATCCCTGAGCTTAATCAATTAAATTGCACCATCCAAAGTATTTCGCTTGATGAACCTATTGATTCTTCTAATATGAATCCTGACAATTGGGTTTTTATAGCCGAAATAATTGAAAAAAACTATGAGCAATTCGACGGATTTGTGGTGCTGCATGGGTCGGACACGATGTCTTATACCGCATCAGCAATCAGTTTTATGTTCGAAAATCTTTCAAAGCCTGTTATTTTTACAGGTTCACAATTGCCAATAGGCGATTTAAGAACAGACGCGAAAGAAAATTTAATCACCTCTATTGAAGTTGCCGCAGCACAAGAAAATGACCAGCCAATAATTTCAGAAGTATGTTTATATTTTGAATACAAATTATATCGCGCAAACAGAACCACAAAAATCAATGCTGAACATTTTGAAGCGTTCACTTCCCCTAATTACCCGCCATTGGGTGAAAGCGGGGTTCATTTAAAATTTCACAAGCAATTAATTCTTAAACCAAAAAAAGCAAAACCATTTACGGTTCGAAAACGTTTGGACAATAATATTGTGATATTGAAAATTTTTCCTGGAATCACAGAAAGGGTTGTTGCCAGTATCTTAGGTATTGAAGGATTAAAAGGCGTTATTTTAGAAACATTTGGCTCAGGAAATGCACCAACCGAAAAATGGTTCATCGATTTGCTTAAAGAAACAATAGATAAAGGTGCACATATTATAAATGTAACCCAATGTATAGCAGGAAGTGTCATTATGGGGCAATATGAAACCAGTATTGAGTTAAAAAAAGTGGGAATTATTAATGGAGGTGACATCACAACGGAATCAGCTTTGGCCAAATTGATGTACTTACTGGGTGAAAATATTCCAAAAAACACATTTAAATCCATTTTTGAGACGCAACTAAGGGGAGAAATAAGTGAGCAGGAATAATCCTTTTTATAACTAAATGGCGCTTTATTTATATAATTTTTAATATTTTATGCTAAAACCCCACTATTTTTGTTAATTATAAAAAAAATTATACAGTAAAAATAATCATTTTAAATTGGCTATAAAATTTTTGCAACTCAACATTTTTTTGTTACTTGCCATACGCAAAAGATGTCTAAACGTAGAGGTATTAGATAAGTTAAAGACTTTAAAATCTTTCTCTTCGCTGACTTGTTTGTTTTATAAAAATTATTATATATTTAACCCGTGAAATTAATAAATTAACTATTAGACAATGAAAAGACTATTTACTATCCTTGCAATCACAGGATTATTGTTATTTGGAGCAGCACCTAAAGCTTTTGCACAAGATGCAGCAAACACAGAACAAGTTGCAGACGCAACCGAATCAAAAACATTTCATCAAGAATTAAAACAACGTTTCATTGAAGGAGGACCTTTCTTTATGGGAATTGTTTTGGTAACCTTAATATTAGGGTTGGCAATTGCAATTGAAAGAATTATTTACCTTAACATGGCAACTACCAACACTAAAAAATTAGTAAGCCAAATTGACGAAGCTTTATCAACAGGTGGAGTTGAAGCTGCAAAAGAAGTTTGCAGAAACACTAAAGGACCTGTTGCCTCAATATTTTATCAAGGATTGGATAGAATGGACGAAGGTGTTGAATCTGCCGAAAAAGCTGTTATTGCTTATGGTGGTGTTCAAATGGGATTGTTGGAAAAAAACATTTCATGGTTATCTTTATTTATTGCTTTGGCGCCAATGCTTGGTTTCTTGGGTACTGTAATCGGTATGATTGGTGCTTTTGACTCTATTCAGGCAGCAGGGGATATTTCTCCAACGGTTGTTGCGGGTGGTATTAAAGTGGCTTTATTAACAACTGTATTTGGTTTAGTTGTAGCTATGATTCTTCAAGTTTTTTATAATTATATCATCGCTAAAGTTGATAGTATTGTAAATAATATGGAAGATGCTTCAATTTCGTTGGTTGACCTATTGATTAGACTCAAAAAATAGTAATTATGAATGATAAAAAATCAAAAATATTATCTTATGTTACCGGATTTCTCGGTTTAATAGGATTGTATTTTTTCGTTAGAATTATGATGGTAGGCGATACAGTTCTTCTTGAAGATGCTGATGCACAGAACAGCGTTTTGGCACCATTTATAACCTACTCAATATTTTTATTGATAGCTACTTCATTAATTGCGGTAGTATTTTCATTGATAAATTTAACCAAGAATACTGAAGTCTTAAAAAGAACTATGTTGGGAGTTGCCGCTATGGCCATTCTATTAGTGATCGCTTATGTATTTGCTTCTGATGCAGCGACTACAGACGGTATGGGCAATGTAATACTTGACGGTGAAGCAGGCAGTGTTTCTAAATGGGTAAGTACACTAATTAATTACAGTTTTATATTAGGAGCTATTGGTTTAGGATTCTTCTTATTTGACTTTGTAAAATCACTTGTAAAAAATTAATTAAATTATGGCAAGAAGAGATATTGGAGAAATTAATGCTGGTTCAATGGCAGACATTGCGTTCTTGCTTTTAATATTTTTCTTAGTGACAACTACGATGGATGTTGATTCAGGGATTGCGCGTAAATTGCCTGAAAAAACTGATGTACAGTCTGACGTAATTGTAAAGGAAAAAAACGTTATGGATATCGTTGTCAATAGAAACAACCAGTTGTTAGTTGAAAATGAATATGTAAAAGTAACTGACGTTAAGCGTTTGGCAATTAAATTTATTGATAACGGCGGTGGATTTGGCACACCAGTTGATGGTAAACCAGGTGAGCCTTGCGATTACTGTGAAGGTGATAAAGATCCAAATTCTTCCGATCATCCATCAAAGGCGATTATTTCTTTGCAAAGTGATAGAGGTACCTCCTATGGTATGTATATCTCTATACAAAATGAAATTGAAGGCGCATATAATGAGTTAAGAAATACACTTTCTAAAAAATTATACGGCAGAACCTATGATGAATTACTTAATGATTATAAGGATAATCCTTCAAAAAGTTTACAAGATAAAATAGATGATTTGAAAAATAAATATCCTCAAATTATTACAGAACCTGAACCGATAAAATAATAACATATTATGAGTAAATTTAAAATGAGAAAAAAAGGGATGCCCGCTATTTCTACGGCATCTTTACCTGATATTGTATTTATGTTATTGTTCTTTTTCATGGTGTCAACTACAATGAGAGAAACCGATTTGTTGATTAAAAAACCGGCGCTTCCAGTGGCTAGTGAAGTAAAAAAATTGGAACTTAAGAGCTTGGTGAGCACTATTTATATTGGTAAATCAAAGGATACCAGAATTTCAGGAGATAAAATACAGGTAAATGATAAAATAGTGGAGGTTAAAGACATTCCAAGTTTTATATTTTCTGAAAGAGCTTTAAGAAAAGAAGATGAGGTTAAATTTATGACAACTTCCATTAAAGCCGATAAAGAAGCCAGTGTAGGTACAGTTTTGGACATTAAGGAGCAATTAAGAGACATAAATGCATTGAAAATAAGTTTCTCAACTTCAAAAGGAAACGATTTAAGCAGCAATTACAAATAGTAATTAGTAGTATTTATAACGTTATTAAAAATAAAAAGACAATCAATTGATATTTGGTTGTCTTTTTTTTCTTTTTATAAAGTACCTTTGATTTATGAGTAAGTATTTGTTAATAGTGTTTCTTCTTTTTTATGCCTTGAAACCACTGGCACAGGTGAACAATGATTCTATAATTGATTATAAATATTTGGAAGATCAGTTATATCTGTCATTAACCTACACAATTTTAAGCAATAAACCGGCTACAATTTCACAAAAAGGATTTTCAGGCGGATTTTCTCTCGGGTTTATAAAAGACTTACCATTAAATGAACAAAGGAACCTTGGATTTGGAGTGGGCGTTGGTTATGCCTATAATGTTTACGTTCAGGATTTGAAAATTTCCAAGGAAAATCAGATTACGGTATTTGAACTGGCTGAAGAATATAAAACGAATAGGTTTGGGATTCACTCCATTGAATTGCCTATTGAATTTAGATGGAGAACATCAACACCCGAAAAATATACTTTTTGGCGGGTTTATGGAGGAGCGAAATTAGCCTATTTGGCTTCGGCTAAAACAAAATTTATTGATTCCGATGTAGTGTTAACTACTAAAAACATTCCAGAGTTTAACAGATTTCAATATGGAGCCACTTTAGCAGCCGGATATGGAAATTGGAACCTTTATTTTTATTATGGTTTAAGCCCCTTATTTAAAAATGCCGTATTTAATGATAAAAAAATTGATTTAAAAGACATCAATATTGGTCTGAAGTTTTACATTATGTAAATTAGGTAAACAACAAATTGTGAAATAATCCCGATAGCTCCTCCCAACAGCACTTCATTTAATTGATGGGCACGCAATTTTAACCTAGCAGATGCCACCATTCCAAGCAAAACAAATAACACTGCCAGTATGGTAATGATGTTTATTTTATAGAAATAACTAAAATAAATTAAAAATCCAATGAGGCCTGAAACGCCCAAAGTATGCAGACTTATTTTAACCTTCAAGTATAAAAACACCGAGATGCATATTAAACTTAAGCCATAGCCAAAAAAGAAGAGGGCTAAAATATCAACTATTGTCGATTTATATAGCCAATGCCCTATAATAAAAGCGATAGAAATAAACAGCAATAGCGGGAATTTTCGTTCTTCAATGGTTACCATATGGTAACTGTTTATCATTTCAAAGCGTTTTAAAAGCCACAATAACAGTACTGGAAAAATATAAGTCCCAATAAAAATTACTGCCAAAATGAGATGCTCTTGGGGTTTAAAAATAAATTTTGGAATAAAAAGAAAAAACAAGATTGCTCCAACTGTTGGGAAATTGATTGGATGAAAGAAATAGGAAATAAATTTTGAAAATCTCATGGTTTTTTACGGCAATTGGCTAAAATATTTTTCTTAATCGGGCAACTGGAATATCTAATTGTTCCCTGTATTTTGCGATTGTTCTTCTTGCGATTGGATATCCTTTTTCCTTTAAAATCAATGCCAATTTATCATCGGTTAAAGGTTTCTTTTTATCTTCTTTTTTGATAACCGTTTCCAAAATATTTTTTATTTCTCTCGTTGAAACATCTTCTCCCTGATCATTTTTCATTGATTCTGAGAAAAATTCCTTGATTAATTTTGTTCCGTAAGGTGTTGAGACATATTTACTGCTGGCGACGCGGGAAACGGTAGAAACATCCATTTCTATCACATCAGCGATATCTTTTAATATCATCGGTTTTAATTTGCGCTCATCACCCGTTAAAAAATATTCTTTTTGATGCCGCATAATGGCATTCATATTTAAAAGCAATGTTTGTTGGCGTTGTTTTATGGCATCAATAAACCATTTTGCAGCATCCAATTTATGCTTGATAAACATTACGGCTTCTTTTTGGGATTTTGATTTTTCACTGGAATCCTTATAGCCGTGCATTAAATTGTTATATTCATTTGATACGTGAAGTTCTGGCGCATTCCTTGAATTAAGCGTAAGTTCCAATTCGCCATCAACAATTCTAATGGTAAAATCGGGTACAATTTGTTCCGTTATTTTGCTGTTGCCAACAAAGGAACCACCCGGTTTTGGATTCAGTCTTTCAATTTGTTTTATGGAGTCTTTTAATGCTTCTTCAGAGACGTGAAACTTTTGCAATAACTTGTTGTAATGTTTTTTTACAAAATGTTCAAAACCGTTTTCTAAGATGTCAATTGCCAAATTTATGGCTGGTTTTTCTTCCTTGCGTTTTAATTGGATGATTAAGCACTCTCTTAAATCCCGTGCTCCAACACCGGCGGGATCTAATTGTTGAACCATTTTAAGCAAACGTTCTAATTCTTCTTTGGTGGTATAAACATTTTCAGTAAAGGCTAAATCATCTAAAATATCGACCAAATCTCGGCGAATATAACCGCTGTCATCAATGCTTCCAATCAAAAAATCAGTGATAATTTCTTCTTCCTCTGTTAAACGATAGGTATTTATCTGATTTTTTAAATGTTGTGTAAATGATGGACCGGATGCAAAAGGAATATCTTTTTCTTCATCATCTGATGAATAGTTGTTGGCTTGCGTTTTATAATTTGGAATTTCATCATCACTTAAATATTCATCAATATTGATGTCATCTGCGTTGATGCTTTCATTTCCGGTGTCGTCATACTCATCATAAGTGTCGCTTAACTGCGAATTATCATAGTCTTCAGCGTTTTCATCTTGAATTTCTAAAGCCGGATTTTCTTCTAATTCTTGTTTTAGGCGTTGTTCAAATTCTTGCGTAGGCAATTGAATCAACTTCATGAGTTGAATTTGTTGCGGAGATAATTTCTGCGATAATTTGAATTGTAAACCTTGTTTAAGCATAAATTATTTTGCTTTTTATAAAAATACGAAAAAAACACCTCATTTACTAAATGAAGTCATTTTTGACAATTAATTATTAGAATTCTGCATTTTGTGGCGTTCTTGGATAAGGGATTACATCTCGTATGTTGCCCATACCTGTGGTAAACTGCACCAAACGTTCAAACCCAAGTCCGAATCCACTATGCACTGCCGTTCCAAATTTACGGGTATCTAAATACCACCATAATTCTTTTTCATCAATGCCAAGATCTTTCATTTTTTGTGTTAAAACGTCCAAACGCTCTTCACGTTGGCTTCCGCCAACAATTTCACCAATTCCAGGGAATAAAACATCCATAGCTCTTACGGTTTTTCCGTCATCATTTAAACGCATATAAAATGCTTTAATTTTTGCAGGATAATCATATAAAATTACCGGACATTTAAAGTGTTTTTCAACCAAAAATCGTTCATGTTCACTTTGAAGATCGGTGCCCCATTCTTCTATCAAATATTGAAACTTTTTCTTTTTGTTTGGTGTTGAATTTTTTAAGATATCTATGGCTTCCGTGTAGCTTACGCGAATAAAATTATTTTCGACAATGAAGTTCAGTTTTTCAATAAGGCTCATTTCACCGCGTTCCAATGCGGGTTTCAACTTATCTTCCTCCGCCAATCGGTCGTTTAAAAATGCCAAATCGTCTTTACAGTTTTTCAAAACATAGGAAATAACCGATTTTATAAAATCTTCCGCCAAGTCCATATTGTCATCCAAATTATTGAAAGCAACTTCAGGCTCAATCATCCAAAATTCGGCCAAATGACGTGTTGTATTCGAGTTTTCAGCCCTAAATGTTGGTCCGAAAGTATATACTTTTCCCAATGCCATCGCGTAGGTTTCGGCTTCTAACTGTCCCGATACCGTTAAATTGGTTAGTTTTCCGAAGAAATCTTTAGAATAATCAATTTTTCCCGCTTCATTTCTTGGCGGATTGTTGGCATCAAGCGTTGTTACGTTAAACATTTCTCCAGCGCCTTCAGCATCAGAGCCTGTAATTATTGGCGCATGAAAATTGTAAAATCCGTTTTTTGTAAAATATTTATGCACGGCAAAAGACAATGCCGAACGCACGCGCATTACCGCACTAAAAGTATTTGTTCTGATACGCAAATGTGCATTTTCGCGTAAAAATTCGAAACTGTGTTTTTTTGGTTGAATTGGATATTCTTCGGGATTTGAATCGCCTAGAATTTCAATTTCTGAAATTTGGATTTCCACATTTTGGCCTTTACCTAAGCTTTCAGTCAATATTCCTTTTACGGATATTGCCGCGCCAGTTGTAATGCGTTTTAAAATGCGTTCATCGGTATTTTCAAAATCAACAATACATTGAATGGTATTAATGGTTGACCCGTCATTTAACGCAATAAAACGATTGGCCCTAAATGTTCTAACCCAACCTTTAAGGTTTACTTCTTGTGAAAAATTGGTTGATTTTAAAAGTTCAGCCACATTGCTTCTTGTCATATTCTAAATTTTTTGCGTTGCAAAGATACGGTTTCAATTGATAATTAAAAAGTCAAAATTTTCCTAAAGCCTATAGGTGGGAACATTTAATTTGAGGCAGTTGCATATTTGGTTTGTCTTATCCTAATAGCCAAAACTTCTCCTAATAATTTCAAAAATAAGAAATTTCATCCCAATTTCCCCCTTCGGGCCTGCCTGCCGGCGAGGCAGGGGTTAGGGGGCTTTTTTATTTATCGCCATTATCATCATCTGAATCAAGAATGGCAATGGTTGGCTCTTTAAAATCTTCTTTGTTTGCAATGTTTTTTTCCAATGACAATAATAGTGATGGCAATAACAATAAATTAGAAACCATAGCAAATAATAATGTTATGGAAACCAAACCGCCTAAAGCAATGGTGCCGCCAAAACTTGAAATGGTGAACACTAAAAATCCGAAGAACAGCACAATAGAAGTATAAAGCATACTCACGCCGGTTTCACGAAGTGCATTGTAAACGGATTGTTTTATTCTCCAGTTATTTGCCTTTAATTCTTGGCGGTATTTGGCCAAAAAGTGAATGGTATCATCGACCGAAATTCCAAAGGCAATGCTAAAAACCAAGATGGTTGATGGTTTTATGGGAATTCCCAAATATCCCATTAATCCAGCCGTTATTAAGAGTGGAAAAATGTTGGGGATTAAAGAAATTAAAATCATTTTAAAAGAGCGAAACAGGAACGCCATAAAAATAGCTATCAGAAAAATCGCCAGCGAAAGGGAGATCACTAAATTATGGATTAAATAATTGGTTCCTTTTAAAAATACCAATGCTTTCCCCGTCATTGTCACGCTGTAATTTTCTTTTGGAAATTCTTTGTCTATTTTTTGTTGCAAACGTTCTTCAATAACTGCCATTTTATCTGTGCCAATATCCTTCATAAAAGTCGTTATTCGGGCGTATCTTCCGGTGGAATCTACATAACTGTCCAGTAAATTGGTGTTGGAAGTCGCATTTTTGGCATAAGACAATATCCAGTTTTTTTCTTGGTTGGTAGGCAACTGGTAAAATTTCGGGTTGCCTTCATAAAAAGCTTGTTTTGAATATTTTACAATGTTTAGAACAGAAATTGGTTTTGACAGTTGCGGAATTTCATCAATGGTTTCTTCCAGTTCATTCATTCGCTTCAGCGTTCCCAAATTCATAACACCGTTATCTTTTTTGGTGTCAATAATTATTTCTAAGGGCATAATACCGCCAAATTCTTCTTCAAAAAACACAATGTCTTTAAAGAATTGTTTGCCTTTTGGCATATCTTCAATTAAACTGCCTGAAACCTTAATGGTAAAAATCCCAATCATACTTACAATAATCAAAATAATTGTTGTGGCATAAACGGCAATTCTATGATTACGTACAATAGATTCCATCCATTTTACAATAACCTCAATCCATCTACGCTCCAAATGTTTTAGATGTTTTTCTTTTGGTAAAGGCATAAAACTATACACAATTGGAATAACAAATAATGCGATTAAAAATATCGCAATAATATTAATGGAAGCAATAATCCCAAACTCTTTTAAAAGCTGACTTTTGGTAAAAATAAAGGTTGCAAAGCCGGAGGCGGTGGTAACATTGGTCATTAAAGTGGCATTCCCAACTTTTGAAATTACTCTTTGTAATGATTTTGCTTGATTTCCGTGCTTTTTTACTTCTTGTTGGTATTTATTGATCAGAAATATGGCATTTGGAACGCCAATTACAATAATTAAAGGCGGAATTAAGGCCATTAAAACCGAAATTTCATAGCGGAACAAACCTATAAATCCGAATGCCCAAATAACGCCAATGGTGACTACCAATAGCGTAATCATTGTAGCCCTTATGGAGCGGAAAAAGAAAAAGAAAATTAAGGAGGTAACCGCTAAAGCCAATCCAACAAAAAGTCCAATTTCATCAATGATATTTTGAGAATTCATGGTGCGGATATACGGCATTCCTGAAATCCGAACATCAATATTGCTTTCTGCTTCAAATTTTTCAATCGCAGGATTTAAAACATTGAAAATAAATTCTTTACGGGCTGGGGTGTTTACAATGTCTTTCTTTAAATAGATAATAGATCTAATAGTTCCCGTTTTTTTATTGAATAAGATATTGTCGTAAAAAGGAAGATTTTCAAAAAGTTCGGTTTTAATTTTTACAATTTCTTCCTGGGTTTTTGGCTCATCTGTGTAAAGTGGCACAAAATCGAATTTTTCTTCATCAACGTTTTTTTTCAGTTCCTTAATATCGCCAATGGCAACTGTAAAGTCGACTTCGGGAAACTGGTTTAAATTTTTGGTTAAGTGATTCCAATCGTTGAAATTTTTTGGCGTGAACAAAGTTGAATCATCAACAGCCAAAATGATTAGATTGCCTTCTTCTCCAAAAAGTTTTAGGAATTTGTTGTATTCTATGTTGACTATATGATTTTCGGGAAGTAAATTGGCTTCTGTGGAAGAAATCCGCATGTATTGCATTTGTGTAGCCAAAAAATAAGTAAAACCGGCAATTATTGCGAGGATTAAATACCTTCTTTTTAAAATAAAGCGAGTAAGCCGTGTCCAAAAATCCATTCAAAAAAATTTCGGTAAAGGTATAAAAATAGTTCGGCCTAAATGAATTTGATCAATTAAATCCCAGTCGAATTTTATAGGATATTTTTACAGCCAAATTATCGCTCCATTCTGGGTTTTGATTGGCGCCATATCTATAAAATGTGCTTAAGCCAAAACCTTTAAACAGGCTTTTAAATTCTAATCCGCTTTCTAAATAGCCGTTATTTAAAGTTTTAAACGCCAATCCGTTATGGTAAGTTGGGTTTTCAATGTCGCCAATGGCAGCACTTGTTGCAAAAATTAATTGGGGTTTAAATTTCGGTCCAAAATTAAATGGTTTTAATTCGTGCTTAAGATGAATTGCGGCAAATCTGTCTGAAATAAATTCATTATACCCCATAGTTTCAAAGCTGTTTTTGCTTGAAAATCCAATTCTTTTTGCCCAAGGATTTTTGAAAGAAGCATTGGGAGTCGCATTATATAAATGTGAGATGGGCGCGTCGCCAAAAACAATTCCTCCTTCAGCCACAATATATGTAGTTGCTTTTTGCAGACGTTTTATTTGATGTGTTGTTCGGAAATTTACCTGAGTAAAATCGAAATCGCCGTTCCATACATTTTCAAAACTTTTTGTGACTTGAAATGTAAATTGCGGAAATTCATTTTTGAGGGTTAATTTTCCAATTGGGGAATTCATATAAGTGCTTTTTGGATTGTATTGAAACCCAAAAATGGCCGTTGTTAAATTATATTCCGCTAAGTTTTTATCGGATGAAATAAATTGATAGTCAAACAAAGTATTGTAATCTCCAGTGCTTAATTGAATTTCTGCCTCTAAATTAGGGCGAATGTCGTGCTTTAAATTTAAACTATATGTTTTGTAATTGTAAAACTGGTCAAGATATAAATTTCTTAAGTTTAGTAAACTAAATGAAGTGTTTATGGCGATAAAATCTAAAGCGGCAGCTTCTTTTATATCGTTGGTGTAATTGGCGCCAATCCAAGTGTTTGTATTTTTATTGAGGCGAAATGAAGTGCCTAAAGTGTATTTAAAATCGGCATCTTTTGTTCCATAGGCAATATAAGATTCCAGTTTGATGATGCTTGAAAAATTTGAATTTGTTTCTCCGCCAAAACCGAATCTGAATCCTTCATAATTGTTGAAATTGATTATTTTACCCAGATTTAAATTGATGTATTTTGTAGGATAAATTCCTTTAAACACATGTCTTGCTATGTTAATTTTTTTCTCAACATCATCACCTTCAACCGCAACAATGCTGTCTAACATTTTGTAGGTATTTTTTCCTCTTTCAGTGATAGAATCAGTTCTGTATTTGTCCCAAAAATCTTCCTTTTTTTTGGCTGCATCATCATTAAATTGTATGGTTGGTGCAGCGCTTTTAACCACTAATGGGGTATTTATTTCAATGTTTGAATTGGTTGCTTTTGAGATAAAATAAGTTACATCTCCTTCACTTTTAGTTTTTGTGGATATAATTGAGTCATTTTTTTTCTTTTCGCCAAATTTTATCGTGCCGCCAAATAAGGAAATGCGCTCATTATTGTCTCCTTTTTTTAAAACCACATCCATTTCTTGCGGAAACCAAATGTTTTCTGGTTTAAGGTAAGTGTAATTTTGCGTTGCTTTCACATTCACCATTCCTTTTAACTCGGCAATGGCTTTAGTAAGGGCAAAACTTTGCGTATCAATATATAAAACGCCTTCTATGCCTAAAATTTCTTTCTTCTCTTTGGGTTTGAAATAGATAAGAATGGAACTTCCAGATACTGTTTTAACCGTATCCAATATTTTGTAATTGTAAGTTTTTAAGGCATCATCAGCAATTGGATTGATATATTTTGTGCCGGCAAGAACGTAATATTCATTGTAAAAAGACAAATCTTGAAAAGTGACTGCCAACAATTCATAAATTGGTTGTTTTAAACCTGCCATTCGTGATGCCATAATCACCTCTTTTTTACCTTTTCCTTTTTGAAATTGAAATTCGGAAATTTTTTCTGAAATGTATAAGTGCGATTTGTCTATTTCCTTTTTGAATTTGAAATTGGAAGAATCCAATTTTTTAAATTGTTTTTGGCCTTCCTTAATTACAAAAACAGAATCTATGTTTCCGCTTATTGAATCGGAATTTGCGGTAACCAATATTTTATTGTACGTGTTAAATTTGAATGAATTTAACGATTTTTCAATATCATTTTTAGGTTTATTTTTAATGGTGTTTCTAACAATTTGTAATGCCGGATTTTCTTTGGCAACTATTTGAACTTCTTTTAAGCTTTCAGTCTTTGGATTTAAAGCTATTTTTATATACTTCTCATTTTTGGAAATTGGTACAATAACCGATTCATAACCAATATATGAAATGCTGATTTGCGTTACTGATTTGGTTGATTTTATTAAAAATTTGCCATCAACATCAGTCAATGTTCCAAAATTTGAGGAGGTTGTAATTGTGGCAAAAGGCAACGGTTGATTGGATTTGCTGTCTAATATAATTCCTTGTATTTGGCTTTGTGAAATAGACAATAATGGAAATAGCAATAAGAAGAAAAGAAGGTGTTTCATTTAATATTTTTTTCAATAAGCAAGAACAAATATATAATAAAAAAGCACCCGTAAGAGTGCTTTTTTTTGACAAGTTTATCTTTTTATAAGCATTAAACTTTCATAATTTCCTGATCTTTTATTTTGTAGTGATTGTCAACTTCAACAATAAATGAATCTGTTAATTTTTGTATGCTGATTTCTGCATTGGCTTTCATATCTTCAGAAACTTCAGCTTTTTTAATCTCGCTCATCGCTTCTCTTCGCCCATTTCTTATGCTCACCTTTGCAAATTCAGTGGCAACTTTTGCTTGTTTGGAAAGTTCTCTTCGTCTTTCTTCGGTTAAAACTGGCACATTAATAATGATAATGTCGCCATTATTCATTGGATTAAACCCCAAATTTGCCAGCATAATCGCTTTCTCAATAGGGTGCAACATTTGTTTTTCCCAAGGCTGAACGGTTATGGTGTGCGCATCCATGGTGCTTACGTTTGCAATTTGTGCCAACGGAGTTTGAGAGCCATAATAATCAACGTTAACATTCCCTAACATAGCCGGACTTGCTTTTCCCGCCCTGATATTTCTGAACTCTTTTTCTAAATGCAGAATTGAATTTTGCATCAATTCTTTTGTGCTATCTATTATAAAGTCTATTTCTTCATCCATAATTGTTCAAATAAATTTTAGGTTTATTTATCAACTTTTGTTCCAATATTTTCTCCTGAAATCACTTTTTCTAAATTTCCTTCCACATTCATGTCAAAAATAATAATGGGTAAATTATTTTCCTGACTTAAAGTAAATGCGGTTGTATCCATTATTTTTAGCCCTTTGCTCAAAACATCTTTAAAAGTAATGGTGTCAAATTTTATGGCGTCTTCATTTTTTTCTGGGTCCGATGTGTAGATTCCATCAACACGTGTACCTTTTAAAATAACATCGGCACTAATTTCTATGGCTCTTAAAACTGCGGCTGTATCTGTGGTGAAATAGGGATTTCCCGTTCCTCCTCCAAAGATTACCACACGACCTTTTTCCAAATGGCGAACTGCTCTTCTTTTGATAAAAGGTTCAGCAACCTGTTCCATTTTAATGGCGGTTAGTAATCTGGTTTTTATGCCAATGGCTTCAATTGCGCTTTGTAAAGCCAAACCATTTATAATGGTGGCCAGCATTCCCATATAATCTGCCTGAACCCTGTCAATGCCGTTACTTGCTCCAGCAACGCCTCTAAAAATGTTCCCGCCTCCAATTACAATGGCAACTTCAATTCCGTTGTCTACAATTTTTTTGATTTCTTCAGCATAGGCCGATAAACGTTTTGGATCTATACCATACTGGCGATCGCCCATAAGTGCTTCACCACTTAATTTTAAGAGAATTCTTTTATAAGCCATAATTTATTTAAAAGTTATGCAAATATAAGAAATATTGTATAAGTAAAAAGGCAATGTTGATGATGCATAAAAATAGCAAAAAAGTTTCTGCTCAATTTTTTGTTGAAGTATTTTATTTTGGTCGAAAAGCAAAAAAAACTCGCTGATAAGCGAGTTTTTTAAATGTATATGATGAACAATTATGCCAACGAAACTCTTTTGAAGTCGGTAACAGTAACGCCAATCGTTTTTACGTAATCTGCAACTGTTAAATTGTCGTCTTTGATAAAAACTTGGTCTAAAAGACAAAGTTCTTGGTCTAATGTTGTGTTGTCAGAAAGAAATCTTTCCAATTTTCCCGGAAGAATTTTATCCCAAATTGCTTCAGGTTTGCCTTCAGCTTTAAGTTCTGCTTTTAAATCTCCTTTAGCTTTTGCAATAACTTCATCTGTCAATTGCATTCTGGATATGTAAACTGGCACATGTTTAAGGGTTTTACCCAATCGGCCAAGTTCAATATTTTCCTTTTCTATCACTGCAATTCTGGCTTCAGTTTCAGAAGCTACAAAATTAGGATCGAAATCTTTGTAAGACAACGTTTTTGCGCCCATTGCAGCTGCTTGCATAGAAACATCTCTGGCAACAACACTTGCACCATCAACATTGTCAGACAATGCAGTTACTGAAGCAATTTTATTTCCTGCGTGAATGTAAGAACCTACAAATTTACCTGTCACTTTTTCAAAAGCGCCAATTTCCAGTTTTTCGCCAATAACACCAGTTTGCTCAATTAATTTTTCAGCAACGGTCATTCCTTCAAAATCAGCATTTAAAAAATCTTCTTTTGAATTATAGTCGATTGCGATTTCAGCGAATTTGGTGGCCAAAGCAACAAATGCGTCGTTTTTAGCAACAAAATCAGTTTCACAGTTTAATGAAACGATTACACCAACGGTATTGTCGGCGTTAACTTTTGCAATAACAGCGCCTTCGCTAGAATCTCTATCAGCTCTGTTTGCGGCAACTTTTTGCCCTTTTTTACGCAAAATTTCAATTGCTTTATCTAAATCTCCTTCGGCTTCAACAAGTGCATTTTTGCAATCCATCATGCCAGCTCCGGTAGCTTTTCTTAAATTATTTACTTCTGCGGCTGTAATTTGTGCCATTTTATTTAATATTTTTATTGAATTTTAACATTCAAAAGTGATACATTAATTTAATTTATTCTCCTTTTTCGTCAGCTTCAACTTCATCAGACGGTTTGTCTTTTGTTGTTTTTCTGTCAGACAAGCCTTCAGCGATAGCATCAACAATAAAGCCTAAAACTTTATTGATTGATTTTGAAGCATCATCGTTTGATGGAATTACATAATCCAAACCTCTTGGGTCAGAGTTTGTGTCAACCATAGCGAATATTGGAATATTTAAGTTTTTTGCCTCAGCAACGGCAATGTGTTCTTTTTTTACGTCAATTACAAAAATAGCACCAGGCAAACGAGTCATATCAGCAACTGAACCTAAGTTTTTTTCTAATTTTTCTCTCTGACGGTTGATTTGTAATTTTTCTCTTTTTGAAAGTGCATCAAAAGAACCATCAACTTTCATTCTGTCAATCACGGTCATTTTTTTAACAGCTTTTCTGATAGTCACAAAATTTGTCAACATTCCGCCAGGCCATCTTTCAGTGATGTATGGCATGTTGATGCTGGCAGATTTTTCTGCAATAATTTCTTTTGCTTGTTTTTTTGTGGCTACAAAAAGAATTTTTCTTCCTGAATTTGCAATTTTTTGAAGTGCCTCAGCAGCTTCATCAATTTTTGCGGCAGTTTTGTAAAGGTCGATAATGTGAATTCCGTTACGTTCTCCATAAATATAAGGAGCCATGTTTGGATTCCATTTTCTTGTAAGGTGACCAAAGTGTACACCTGCGTCTAATAAGTCTTTAATTTCAATTTTTGTCATTTTGTTATTTAGTTTACGTTCCGTTGAGCTAGCAATAGGTAAGTAGCGGAAACCCGATCTTACCTATTTGGATGCTAAACTTTTGTCAATCATTGACTGATCAACGACAACTTTGTTATTAATTTTAATTTCAATGAACCACCAAAAAAATTGGTGAAGCAATTCAAAAAAACGATTAACGTTTTGAGAATTGGAATTTTTTTCTTGCTTTCTTTTGACCGAATTTTTTACGTTCAACCATTCTTGGGTCTCTTGTAAGTAATCCTTCTGGTTTAAGAATCAATCTGTTTTCAGCATTTAATTCAACCATAGCTCTTGAAAGCGCCAAACGAATAGCTTCTGCTTGTCCGGTGATTCCTCCTCCAAAAACATTTACTTTAATGTCAAATGAAGTTACGTGATTTGTTAAAGTAAGTGGCTGTAAAACTTTATATTGTAAAGCGGCTGTTGTAAAGTAGTTTTTAAATTCTCTTTTGTTAATAGTGATGCTTCCGGTACCGTCAGAAACATAAACACGCGCAACTGCTGTTTTTCTTCTGCCTATTTTGTGTATTATTTCCATGACTATTTTAGATCGTTAAGGTTAATGATTTTCGGAGTTTGAGCATTTTGTTGGTGCTCAGTACCTGCATAAACATATAAATTTCTGAAAAGAGCGCTTCCTAATTTGTTTTTAGGCAGCATTCCTTTTACTGCTTTTTCAATAAGACGGGTAGGGTCTTTCTCGAACATTTCAATAGCAGTTAACGATCGTTGTCCTCCAGGATATCCAGTGTGACGAATATAGGTTTTGTCACCCCATTTTTTACCTGTCAGATTAATTTTGTCGGCGTTGATTACAACTACATTGTCTCCGCAATCCACGTGAGGCGTGTAATTTGTTTTGTATTTACCTCTGATTAGCATCGCTATTCCAGAAGCTATACGACCCAACGTTTGGCCGTCTGCATCAACCAATACCCACTCCTTAGTAACGGTATTTTTGTTAGCTGATACTGTTTTGTAACTTAATTTACTCACAATTAAATTCTTTGTTATAGTTAAACATTCATTTTTTGTCCCTAAAAAGGGAGTGCAAATGTACAAACTATTTTAGTGATAACAAATAGGGTTTTTGAAAAAAGTTAAAAGTTTGGTTTAAAAGTCAGAAGACGGAAGACCGAAGACGGAAGACCGAAGCAGGAAGACGGAAGTTAAAAGTTCAAAGGTGAAAGTTTTTTTTAAATTTTAAAAGTGAAAACATTAATATGTTTTAATCCTAAATCAAGCTTCTTTTCCTTGGGAAAAGCCTGTCCCGTTTTAGTATGGGAGGCTGGGAATAGGATAAGTTCAAAGTTGAAAAACGCAGCGCAATTTTTTTACTTAACAATTCAACAAATAACAAATCAACAAGTATTAATTAGCTTTATTGGCCAATTTGTTGGGTGTTATAAACGATTTCTTAGGCAGTTTTAAACCTCCATTTTTAAACAAGTTGAAAGCAGTTTGGTAATAGGAAATGGATTCTTTTAGAAATTGGGGATCTGTTTTTTTTACGGTTAATTCATTGTTTTCTTTGTTCCACTGATAAAAAGTGTGTTTTTTATGGTTGTCCAAAATTAAAACGTAGTCTTCTTTTAACAATCCTAATTTTAATTGATTGGCAATTAAAGCTCTTTCATCTTTCTTTTGCATTTTTGTGATGTCTTTACCAAAAAGATTGGATTCATAGCTCCAATTTAAATAGCCAAATAAGGTAGGGAAAATATCTATTTGGGAACTTAATTTGTTGATTTCTTCCGGATTTTTATTTTTCAGGTTATAAATAAATGCAGGAATGTGGTAGTTTTTTACATCAATTTCTGTCCTTCCTGCGCTGTAAGCTGCGTGGTCGGCCATAATTACAAATACGGTATTTTTAAACCAGGGTTTGGTTTTTGCTTCCTCAAAAAATTTACGAAAGGCCCAATCAGTGTATTTTAAAGCACCTTCTCTATTTTTTTCGGAAGGAATGTTAACAATACCATCAGGGTAGGTGTAAGGTTTGTGATTGCTGCTGGTCATTACAAAATTAAAAAACGGTTTTTTAAGTTTATGTTGCGCATCGGCTTCTTTTAAAACTTTATCATATAAATCGCCATCACAAACACCCCAGGCATTTTCAAAAGTAACTTCATCATCGGTAATTTGGGTTCTTTGTACCGGAAATACCTCATTAATACGAAGTTTGTTTTTCCTGTCCACAATATTAAAACCATTGTTTCCAAAGAAAATATTCATATTGTCAAAATGGCCATCACCGCCATAAAAAAAGGTTCGGGTGTATCCTTTTTGTTTAAAAACTTCACCAATGGTAAATAGGTTGTCATTATTTTCTCGCTTCACAATGCTTTGTCCCGGGGTTGGCGGAATGGACAATACAATGGCTTCTATGCCTCTAATGGTTCTTGTGCCGGTTGCTTGTAAATTTGTAAAAAAAATAGATTCTTTTGCCAATGAGTCTATCGCCGGAACCAAGTTTTTTTCGTTCCCAAATCGTTGCATAAATTGAGCGCTTAAACTTTCCAATCCAATAAAAATAACATTTGGTTTTTGTTCTTCTCCGCTGTTGAAAACTTGTCTTTTGATGCTATTAGGGTTTTTGTTTAAAAGATCATTATCTGAAGCGAGTAAATTTCTGACAATTTGATAGGAATTATCTGAAGGATTGGTTTCATAAAAATCGTTATAATTCAATTCATTTTCATCAAAAGCGGCAAAAAACGAATAAATACCCGATTTGCTAATTTCGTTTTCATATTGATTCGCAAAAACTTCAGCATCACTATTTTCAACATTAAAATGAAAACTGCTTAATACGAATATCCAAAAGAAGGCGGGAATAATTTTCATTAAAAAAGAATCGGAGTTGTTAAAAGCATCCTTGAAGGCATCTTTCCTTTTGGCTATTTTTATAGAAAAATAAGTGATTACAATTAAGATGGCTATAACAATCTCTAAATGAAATGATTGCCTTATGTTTTGAACAACTTCATAGGTGTATAATAAATAATCGACTGCAATAAAATTAAAACGTTTTCCATATTCTTCCCAAAAAGCAATTTCTGCCAAAAATGAAAACAACATTAAAAAGAGCATTAATGCATAAGAGAATTTTGTGATAAACTTATCTACTGCACATCCATAAAATTGCTTTGGAACCAGCAATAAATAAATGGAAAATAATGCCATCATATAAGAAAGGCTTCCTAAATCAAACAAAAAACCCATTCCAAAAATTTTGATCAAGTTGATGAAAGAAAAATCAATTTCGCTAAAAGACCAAACATAAAGAGTCAACCTAATGATAAAAGCAAAGGCCAAAAATGATGCTGAAAAAGTTTTAACTAAAGAAAAGCGCTTAGAAAATAACAGGTTTAACATAATAAATTAAACAATGATGAATTTTAAATTACTGATTCTGAATTAAATAATTATGCAATATTACAAAAACATCTCAACAAATAAACAATTTGTCAACTTAAGCAGTCAAAGGGCAACTTATTAACAAATCAACGTTTCAACGATTTCTTAATGTGCTTCCAGCCAATTTTCACCTTCACCCAATTCAACAATTAAAGGAACGGCAAGCGTATAAGCGTGTTCCATTTCGTGTTTTATCTTAGGTTTTAAAGTTGAAAGTTCTTCTTTATAAACATCAAAAACCAACTCATCGTGCACTTGCAACAACATTTTCGATTTATAATTTCCTTGCTTCAACATTTTATGAATATTGATCATCGCAATTTTAATAATATCGGCGGCGCTTCCTTGTATGGGTGCATTTACGGCATTTCTCTCATCGCCAGATCGAACAATGGCGTTTTGTGAATTGATGTTTTTTAAATACCTGCGACGTCCCAAAATGGTTTCAACATAACCTTCTTCACGCGCAAAAGCAACCTGATTGGCAATATATTCTTTTAATTTTGGAAATGTTTTGTAATAATTGTCGATCAGTTCTTTTGCTTCGGATCTTGATTTATTTAACTGCTCGGCCAAAGTAAAAGCGCCTTGTCCGTATATAATTCCGAAATTCACTGCTTTTGCTTCCCCGCGTTGGGTTCTGGTCACTTCATTTAAAGGAACACCAAAAATTTTGGCGGCTGTTGCGGCGTGAATGTCTTCCAAATTTCTGAAGGATTCAATCATTCCTTCATCTTCGCTTAAAGCGGCAATAATGCGCAATTCAATTTGGGAATAATCGGCAGCCAACAAAGTGTAATTTGCATTGCGTGCAACAAACGCTTTCCTTACCTGACGCCCGCGTTCGGTCCGCATCGGAATATTTTGCAGGTTGGGGTTTACGGAACTTAACCTTCCTGTTGCCGCAACGGCCTGACTGTATGTGGTGTGAATTCTTTTTGTTTTTTTGTCTAATTGATTTGGCAACGCATCAACATAGGTATTTTTTAACTTTACCAATCCGCGCCATTCTAAAATATCTTTTACGATTTGGTGTTTTGTGGCCAGTTTCGATAAAATTTCTTCGCCGGTTGCATATTGTCCGGTTTTGGTTTTTTTAGGCTTGTCGATTAATTTTAAATGCTCAAACAACACATCGCCCAATTGTTTTGGCGAAGCCAAATTAAATTCGATGGCAGCTTCTTTGTAAATGGCGGTTTCTAACTGATGAATATCTTCCGTTAATTTTTTGGAAAGGGAATTTAAATATGCAGCATCCATTTTAATGCCTTCCAATTCCATATCAGCCAAAACGCGAAGCAAAGGCATTTCAATGTCATCAAATAATTTGGTAAGGTTGGAGCTGTTCAATTCTTTTTCGAAAAAATCTTTAAGCTGAAACGTAACATCGGCATTTTCAACAGCGTATTCCGTTTGTTTTTTGAGGTCTATTTCACGAATGGAAACTTGGTTTTTTCCCTTTTTACCCACAAAGGCGTCCAAATTAATGGGTTTGTAATTCAAATAAGTCTCTGTGAGCACTATTAAATCGTGACGCATATCAGGATTTATCAAATAATGCGCCAGCATAATATCAAACAATTTTCCTTTGATTTCAATTTGGTGATTGCTGAGAATTTTGATGCTGTTTTTTAGATCGTGGCCAATTTTTTCAATGTTTTCATTTTCAAAAAACGGACGCATTTCTTCTAAAATTTGCTGTGTTTCTTCTTTATTTTCAGAAAGTGCCACGTAATAACCTTTTCCTTTTTCATAGGAAAAAGCGACGCCTGCCAAATCGGTTTCAAACAAATCTTCGCCAATGGTTTCTATATAAAAACTCACCGATTTTTGTGTCAGTAATTTCTCCAAAAGCAATTTTCTGGCAAACGGTGAATTTACGGATTGGTATAAATGATTGGTGTTTTCGGTGGTTTTATCGCCTGCGGAAAAAGTGTCGTTTGCCGAACTATTTTCTGAAGAAGAAAATAAATCGAATTGATGTTCTGCTGCAGGTTGTTGTTTTTTAGTTTCTGAAGATGCTTCTTTTTGCGTATTTTTTTCTGGTTCTGCGGGCAATTTAAAAATAGCATTAAAGTTTTCGGCAATTCTTCTGAATTCCAGTTCTTTTAAAATCTCATTAACTTTTTCAAAATCGGGATGGTTTAGTTCGTAATCTTTTTCGTTAAATGTCACCGGACAGTCCAATAAAATAGTTGCCAATTTTTTGGAAAGCAATCCAAGTTCTTTGTTTTCTTCCACTTTTTCACGCATTTTTCCTTGAAGTTCATGTGAATGCGCCAACAAATTTTCCATGCTGCCGTATTCTTTAATGAACTTTTTGGCCGTTTTTTCGCCAACACCCGGCAATCCGGGAATATTGTCGATGGCATCGCCCATCATTCCCAAAAAATCAATGACTTGTTCCGGACGCTCAACTTCAAATTTTTCCTGCACTTCGGGAATTCCCCAAATTTCAATGCCATTGCCCATCCGGGAAGGTTTGTACATAAAAATATTTTCGGAAACCAGTTGCGCAAAATCCTTGTCGGGCGTCACCATATACGTTTTAAAACCTTCTTTTTCAGCTTGTTTGGCTAGCGTTCCAATTAAATCATCGGCTTCAAAACCCTCTTTTTCTATGATGGGAATGTGCATCGCTTCCAAAATTTTATGAATATAAGGCACCGCAATTCTTATGGCTTCCGGCGTTTCGAGTCGGTTTTTTTTATATTCAGGAAAAGCTTCGGAACGGATGTGAGAACCGCCATTGTCAAATGCCACAGCCAAATGGTCGGGCTTTTCGCGCTTGATTACATCGAGCAACGAATTTGTAAATCCCAATATGGCGGAAGTGTCCATTCCTTTTGAATTTATCCTAGGGTTTTTTATGAGCGCATAATAGCCACGAAAAATTAAAGCATAAGCGTCTAAAAGGAAAAGGCGTTTTTGTTGCATGCGGTTTTGTAATAAACTGTTGGTTAAACTGTTAAAAAAAATTATTTGTTTAAGATAATGATTAATATCATTTAATATATAACACTATTGTAATATTTTTGTTACTATTAACTTAAGCCCCAAAGTTATGAAACAAAATTACTTATTTTTCTTGGTTTTGTTTTTTATTTGTAAATCTCTTGGCTATACCCAAATTGTCAATGAAGGCATTTTACAAATTAAAACTGCAACAACCATTTATTTTGGAGATGAATATACCAATAAATCATCGGCCGAACATAATAATGATGGCGCATTATATCTAAATCATAATTTTGTAAATAACGGAATTACTACGGCGGCATCTGCTTCAACAACTCATTTTATGAGCACTGCTGCAATTCAAGAAATTAAAGGTTCATCAGCTAAAGTGAATTTTTACAATTTGGTTATTAACAATACTTATAAAGGCGTGTCTGTTGTTGATGCTTTTGAATTGAATGTTGCAAATGCTGTAACATTAACCAATGGCGATTTACGTTTGGTGGGCGAAGCGCAATTGATACAAACACATACTGGAACGAATGCCAACACAGGCACTGGTAAATTGCTGAGGGATCAACAAGGTATTTCATCTAAGTTTGGCTATAATTATTGGTCGTCACCTGTAGCTACTTCTTCAGGAACATTTAAATTAAATGAAGGTTTGTTTTATGAAGCTACAGATCCTTTTGCGCCAACTGCATTTGGTTTTACCACAGGACTTGATGGTTTTGCTGGAACCATAAGCGAAAGATGGTTGTATACTTACTCTCCAAATACTTCCGGCTATGCAGGTTGGGTTAAGATATATCAAAACAGCCCCATATACCCAGGAGAAGGTTTTACGATGAAAGGTACTGGAGCGGTAAATCAAAATTATGTTTTTAAAGGCCTGCCAAATGATGGCGATTATTCTTTTACTATAGCCAACGGACATTCTGCGCTGCTTGGAAATCCATATCCGTCTGCGTTGGATTCTTATGAATTTATCAATGACAATTTATTGGTTTTTGATGCATTGTATTTTTGGGTTGATGGAGGTTCTCCTTCCCATTATTTAGCCGCTTACAAGGGTGCTTATGCCGTTAGGAATTTAACTGAAGGCGCACCAGCTTCCGTTCCTGTTGGAATTGCTGACGGAGGAGGGGCACAGCTAGTTGTTCCTACACAATACGTTGCCGTTGCCCAAGGATTCTTTGTAGAAGCCACTTTAGCCGGGCCTCCTGTAGTTTTTAAGAATTCACAAAGGGCTTTTAAAATTGAAAATGGGTCAGATTCAAACTTTTATAAAAATGCATCTTTAAAAAACAGCAATCAAAAATATAATGATGGAAATAAAAGCATCATAAGAATTGGCTATGAAGATCCCGAAAAGTTTCATAGGCAGTTGGTCTTAGGTTTTTTACCTAACTCAAATGCCGATTTTAACTACAACCGTGGTTATGACGCTTTAATGTCTGAGCCAAGAGAAGATGAATTGTTTTTTATTATTGAAAATGACCTTACCAAAAAATACGTGATTCAAGGCGTAAATGCTTTTAATGAAAATGATGAATTTCCTTTGGGATTGATAATGACCGAAGCCGGCGTGCATACCATTATGCTGGATGCCGTTGAAAACTTTACGGGCAAAGTGTACATTAAAGATATGTTGGCAAATATTACTTACGATTTATCTAAAGGCAGTTTTAACCCAAATTTGCCGCCGGGAACTTATTTAGACCGATTTAGGCTTGTTTTTAAAGACAAATCTGCGGTTATTGTTGCTGAGGATTTAAATCCGGATTTTGGCATTTCTGTTGAAAAAACGTCTGTTTATTATCACGAAAACGGCAGTTTGATTGTAAGGACTAAAAACGATTTAGAAGTAAAAAACATCAGTATCTACAATATGTTAGGCCAACAAATAAAACAGGTAAACGACAATATGATCAACAAAAATGTGATTGTAATCCCTTTCCAACATCCAAAAGGGGTTTATATAGTGGTTGTTGAATCGGCATTGGGCAAAGAGACTTTTAAAATAATAAACAAATAGAAAATCAAAAATTAACGGTAATGAAAACAATCAATACATATATTTTAAGTGCAATATTTATTGCATTTTTAACGGTTAACACAGAAACTTTTGCGCAAGTGGGCATTGGAACCACAAACCCTGATGGGAGTGCAATGTTAGATATACAATCAAATGCAAAAGGCGTGTTAATACCGAGAATGTTGACAAGCGAAAGAACAGCCATTGCAACTCCTGCAAATGGTCTTTTGGTATTTGATACCAACACACAAAGTTTTTGGTTTAGAGATGGAAGTTTGTGGAAAGAGTTGTCATCAGGCACCCCAAATAAAATTATTGATGCCGACGGCGATACCCGAATTGAAGTGGAAAAAACTGCTAATGAAGACAAGATTCGTTTTACCACATTGGGAGCCGAAAGAATGATCATTGATGAATTTGGAAACACCAGAATAGGAAATGGCGCAGACAATACCTATATTGAAACCGACGGTTCTTTAAGTTATGAAGGAGCTGCAACAAGGTACGATGACTTAACAATACCGGTAACTTCAACCAGAATTGGTGCTGCTGGTTACGAACCCACATTTGAAATGCAGGCAACTGGAGGCGGTGGACGTGGCGTTTATGTTTATTATTTTGCTGGAGGTTCAGTAGAACAAGAGTTGTTTTTTACAGTTCAAATACCGCACGGAAGAAAGTATAATACAAATATTTTTCCACACGTGCATTGGGCTCCTGAGTCTGATTTGGGAGCAGCAGGCGTTGTTTGGGCACTAGAATACAATTGGGCAAACTTGGGAGAGGTATTGGGTACTACCAATATAATTTATGGTTCCTCCAAGACCAGTCTTATTGGTGGTCCAGCTAATGCCGACAAGCATTTAATTACAGCATTCAATGGTGGCGGAGCAGATGAAGGTATAGTTGGCAGTGGCAAAACACTTTCAAGTATGCTTATATGTAGGGTTTTTAGAGCTACGCTCCACGCTGACGACACTTATACAGGAAAAGCAGGGCTTCTGCAAATTGATTTTCATATTGAGTATGATGCAGACGGCAGCAGACAATTGTATGTAAAATAAATACTGTTATTGCTAAATCCCTCTTAATTTTTTAACTTGCAATAAACAAGTCGTAAAACAAAAGTAATATTGCTTTAGGATGAGGTGGATTATTTTTGTTGGTTTTGTTTTTTGATTTTTATTTGTTACTAAGCATAAAAAAGCGTACCTAAAATAAAATTGTTAAGTTTTTTTTGGCAATTTCTCTCTGTGGTTCTTTGTGTTTTTCTTTGTGAAACTTTGTGTAATGTTTTATTGCACAGAGATACACGAAGGTAAAGAAGAGATACACGAAGAATTGGGAAATATTTTATGTGATTTATTATAAAATGTTTATTATTTAAACGCATTTGCCTTGAGCTGAAAAAATAAGCCAGTGTAGTTTGTATAAATAAAAATGTTACATTTGTAGGTATAAGGCTTTTATTTTTTAAACATTTCACAAAAAAATGTTAGGTTATGGCAAAATTCGGAGAATTAATTAGTTCAGAGATTCCTGTGTTAATCGATTTTTACGCAGAATGGGAAGAAGAAAAATCTGACGATGTACACGATATTTTACGTGATGTGGCTGCTGCACTTGGCGATAAAGCGAAAGTCATAAAAATTGATATTGATAAAAACGAAACCCTTGCAAATGCACTCAGAATTAAAGGGAATCCTACTTTTATTATTTACAAAGGCGGGGAAATGAAATGGCGTCAATCTGGTGATCAAGACGCCAATACGTTGATTAGTTTGGTGCAACAATATCTGTAAAAAGTTGAAAGCTGAAAGCTGAAAGGCGAAAGCTTAATTATTGATTTTGAATTTTAATTAAGCAATCACACGAATAAACTGTTAATAATTCCCCATTGTGGTTAGAGGACTATTCAATTGATTTAAATGAAAAGCCTTTCGCCGAATAATATTCCAACACTTTTGACAATACAAATTTAAGTTTTTCAGAAGCTTTATCGCTGTCATGAAAAACTACAATGCTTCCGTTTTGGATATTTCTGATGACGTTTTCCAAACACTTTTCATTGGAAATGTTAGGGTCAAAGTCGGCACTTAAAACATCCCACATAATTATTTTATAACCCAATTTCCTGATTTTTTTAGATTGGGAAAGGGTGAGTCTTCCGTAGGGAGGCCTAAATAATTTTTGATTTCGCCCTTCGACTGCGCTCAGGGTGACGGCTTTTAGTGTTGCGTATTCTTCAAAATATTTTTCGGCATCTTCTATGTTTTGAAGGTAAGCTTCAGTTTTTGTTTTCCAGCCGTTTAGATGGTTGTTGGTGTGATTGCCAACAGCATGTTTTTCTTCAATAACTTTTTTGAAAATTTCCGGGTGTTCCCCAATATTTTTTCCGATACAAAAAAAAGTGGCTTTTGCTTTGTGTTTTTTAAGTTCGTTTAAAGCCCACTCCGTAATTTCAGGAGTCGGACCGTCATCAAAAGTGAGGTAAAGCACTTTTTCTTTTGAGGATAAACGCCAAATCCATTTGCTGAAAATGAATTTTAAAAGGCTCGGTGTTTTTATAAAATAAAATTTCATTTGTTGTGGCAGATTTTAGGATCTCGACTGCACCTTCAGAAAGCGGGTGCAGTTGAAACCTAATTTATTTTTATTCTTCTTCGATTAAAAAATCAAACAATTTTAAATAACCAACATATTCTTCTTTTAAAGTATTTGCATAAGCGGCATCGTCAAAGCGAACTGCTGTTTTAATAAGTTGATCATACATCAGCAAACTGCGTTCAATATCGTTAAAAACAGCGTCAACAGTGGCTTCATCAAACTGGCTGTAATACCTCAAGTTTTCTTGTAAAACGATCTTTAATTCTGCAGTTAATTTTCTTGCTTTTTCTTTTTTGTCCAGGCCATAATATAAGTCCACGTAACCAATAAGCATGCTATAATGCCCAAACATGGCCACCGGCATTTTTTCTAAGGAAAGATCCACAATTTCTTCTGCTTTTTTAAATTGCTTTTCATCCATTAAAGCCCTGGCCAAACGCTCCATATTGTTGCGATAGGTTACCGAGTTTTTTCGTGTTTCCGGATCTAAGTAAATGTTGTCATCTGTAATGTTGCGCCAATCCCATTTTTTGACATTTTTGTACATCACATCGGTGTTTATGCGACCCATTTCAAAGAAATTCCCATCATCTGGCGATAAAATCGGCACCAGTTTGTAAGTCATCCCATCCAATTGCAAATAATTTTTCAGCCAAATGTATTCTTCATCGGCTTGGGCGCCACCTGTAAAATAAATGGGCTGTTTCCAATTGTTGTTTGCCAAAATATCAATCATTAAGATTCTTGCTTTTGTAAGCGCGCCATCAAACACAATGTCGATATAAGGCAAAATAAGGTCTGCATCTTTTTGCGCAACAATGCCGTTTTTCAGCACCATTTCTTTATCAACAGGAATCCTGATTTTATTTGTCGGCAGTATTTTTTCTTGAATGCCATCATCATCCAAATCGTAAAAAGTAATGTCTTGGTCGCTTTCAATCCATTTCATAAAATATTGAATATCCACTACCGAATCTTTTAACTGAGGAATAATTTCAGGGAAATAATAAGCAACATCCAACGTTCCCCATTTGTATTGGTCGTGCGTTAATTGCGACGGAATAGGAGCGGCGTTGTATGTTTTTCGCTTCATTTGGTCAATATACCAATCGGTTTGAAAAAGGCTGGTGTTAATCACCTTTATGTCGGTTCTGTAATTTTCAACTTCCTGCATATACCAAAGCGGGAAAGTATCGTTGTCGCCAATGGTAAACAAAATGGCATTTGGAGCGCAAGAATCTAAATAAGCAGCTGAATTTAGGCGAGAAGTATATCGGTTAGATCGGTCGTGGTCGTCCCAATTCTGAAACGCCATTAAAACCGGCACGGCCAACAGGGAAACCACAGTAACCGCAATGGCGACCATATTTTTATCGGCGTATTGTTTTAACTTTTGGAAAAGCGCCAAAACGCCAAATCCCACCCAAATGGCAAAAATATAAAACGAGCCAACCACCGCATAATCTCGTTCCCTTGGCTCAAATGGTTTTGGATTGGTATAAAACACAATGGCCAAACCTGTGAAAAGGAAAAAGAGAAACAGCGTGTAAAAATCGTTTTTATTTTGTTTTAAGTGAAAAAACAATCCGATAATTCCTAATATAAAAGGAAGGAAATAATAGGTGTTTCTGCCTTTGTTCTCTTTCACATCTGTAGGTAAATTTGATTGGATGCCCAGCCTAAATTCGTCAATAAATTTAATGCCGCTCAGCCAATTTCCGTTTTGTAAATCGAGATTGCCTTGTTCATCGTTTTGTTTTCCGACAAAATTCCACATAAAATAGCGGCCGTACATATACCCAAATTGAAAATCGACCATATATTTGATATTTTCAATAAAAGTGGGTCTGCTTTTGCTGCTTTGCGGAATTCCGGCAATGGCTTTATAATTTTTAATGACCGAAGCATCGGAACTTACCATTCTGGGAATGATTCCTTTATGGGTGCTGTTCCAGTTTGGCAATGCATCTTTGTAATGGTTTACAATAATATATTTGCCTGCTTTTTCATCCTTTTCATATTTAGGCTTGTCATCTCGTGTAGGATTGCCTTTGTCGGTTTCCCTGTTGTAAATTATAGAATAATAGGTATCGTAAAAAACGTTGGTGTCTCCATATTGTTCTCGGTTGTAATAAGCCAGCAATTCACGCGCGCTCGACGGATTGTTTTCGTTGATGGTGGTGTTGGTGTTTGCCCTGATTGGCAACATTAACCAAGACGAAAAACCGATTATGATAAAAAGTACTGAAAGAATAACGGTATTTGCTTCAACCTGCTGTTTTTTGTGCGTGTATTGCAAGGCGAAGTAAAAAAAGACAATCAATATGATGCCTGCAATGATACTTCCCGAATTAAACGGCATTCCTAAGGAATTCACAAAAAACAGTTCTAAGGCACTAAAATATTTTAAGGTGTATGGAAACAGCAATTTAAAAACCAAAAACAACACAAATATTGCGACAATATTGGCGACAATGAATTGTTTAAAATTTAAATTTTTGTATTTTTTGTAGATATAAAGAAACACAATGGAAGGAATTACCAAAAGGGATAAAATATGCACACCAAACGACAACCCAACCACAAAACTGATCAATAACAGCCATTTATCGCCGCCCGGATTCTCCATTTCCTTTTCCCAATGCAAGCCCAGCCAAAACAAAAGCGCCATTAAAAAGGAAGACATTGCGTATACTTCCGCTTCTACGGCACTGAACCAAAAACTATCAGAAAACGTATAGGTTAAAGCGCCAACCAATCCGCTGCCTAAAATGGCGACGGAAGTGCTTTTGCTAATTTCTTCAGTATGATCCAACAATCTTTTGGCCAACATGGTAATGCTCCAAAATAAAAATAATATGGTAAATGCGCTTGCCAAAGCCGACATAAAGTTGACCATTTTGGCAATTTCAGTAACGTCACCAGTAAACAATGCGAAAAACGCACCCAACATTTGAAATAAAGGCGCTCCCGGCGGATGTCCAACCTGAAGTTTTACGGAAGTGGCGATATATTCCCCGCAATCCCAGTAACTTACTGTAGGTTCAAGGGTTAGCGTATATGTTATTAAGGCTATTGCAAAAGTTGACCATCCAAGAATGGTGTTCCATTTAGTAAAATTGAAGTCGTTCATATTTAAATTTTATACCGAAGCGAATTTAGTAAAATAAAAATTAATTATGGAATTTATGGTGATCTGAGATGCCAATAAGGTGTTAAAGCATTTTTAATGGAAATTTTCTTAAAAAAATACGGCAAATTATTTGTTGAATTGAAACTTTAGGCTAAATTTGCACCCGCAAAATGACCCATGGTGTAATGGTAGCACTCCGGTTTTTGGTATCGTCAGTCAAGGTTCGAGTCCTTGTGGGTCAACTAGCAAATTTAATAAATCCTTATAAATTAATACTTTATAAGGATTTTTTATTGCACTTCTGTTTGCACCCCTAACAACTAACTGACAAGAATCATTTGTCAATTTGATGAATATCATTTTTTTTAAAAAATCGCTATTTTAAATTTATCGCTTCAACTTTCGCCACTTTTTTTGTAAAGAAGGATAGTGAAAATATTTTATTGTTAATAAATGAGACAGCTTAAAATAACGAAACAACTTACCAGTAGGGAAACCGCATCTTTAGAAAAATACTTTCAGGAAATAGGAAAAGTTGATTTAATTACTGCCAATATGGAAGTAGAGTTGGCGCAGCGCATAAAAGAAGGGGATCAAGTGGCTTTTGAACAATTAATTAAAGCCAATTTACGATTTGTTATTTCGGTTGCAAAGCAATACCAAAATCAAGGATTGGCATTGCCCGATTTAATAAATGAAGGAAATTTGGGTTTGATAAAAGCTGCAAAACGATTTGATGAAACTCGCGGATTCAAATTTATCTCCTATGCCGTATGGTGGATTCGTCAATCTATATTACAAGCGTTATCAGACCAATCTCGCATTGTTCGTTTGCCATTAAATAAAATTGGCGCGATTAATAAAATTAACAGAATGTATGCATTTTTAGAGCAGGAAAATGAGCGACCTCCTTCAATGGAAGAAATTTCAGAAAAGTTAAATATACCTTTGGGTGAAGTTCAAAAATCCATTAAAAATGCGGGGCATCATATTTCTTTGGATGCGCCATTAATTGAAGGTGAAAATTCAAATCTTTATGATGTATTAAATATCAAAAATTTTCCAAATCCTGATAAAGAATTAATACATGAATCTTTGAAAATTGAGATTAAACGCGCTCTTCAAACGCTAACGCCAAGAGAAGCGGGTGTTGTTCAGTTATACTTTGGATTGGGAGATGAACATACTATGACACTTGAAGAAATAGCAAAAGCACTCCATTTAACACGTGAACGAGTTCGTCAAATTAAGGAAAAATCGTTGAGACGATTAAAAAGTTTATCGAGATGTAAAATTCTCAAAACATATTTAGGTTAATAACCACAACGATGGATTAGAAAAATTACCCAAATTAATCTATGGATTTATTTTTTTTGAGGTCGGTATTTAATTTCATATCTTTAAAGCCACATAAAACATAGAAAAAATGGAAATTTTCAAG
>JAUYUA010000047.1 GCA_030694935.1 Lutibacter sp.
GTTGGCAATTCCTAGTTCTTGAGCACGTTTTTCTTTTTCAACATTTTGAAAGGCCAATTCTTCGTTGGCAATTACCAACTCATCTGCCCGTTTTCCTTTTTCATTGTTTTGAAAAGCCAGTTCTTCATTGGCAATTGCCAACTCATCAGCCCGTTTTTCTTTCTCCTCATTTTGAAAAGCCAGTTCCTTGTTGGCAATCACCAACTCATCTGCTCGTTTTCCTTTCTCATCATTTTGAAAAGCCAGTTCTTTGTTTGCAACACTTAATTCCTGCGCGCGTTTTTCTTTCTCATTATTTTGAAAGGCCAGTTCTTTGTTTGCGATAGCCAACTCATCTGCTCGTTTTCCTTTTTCATCATTTTGAAACGCCAGTTCTTCATTTGCTATCGCCAGCTCATCTGCCCGTTTTTCTTTCTCCTCATTTTGAAACGCCAGTTCTTTGTTGGCAATCACCAACTCATCAGCCCGTTTTCCTTTCTCATCGTTTTGAAACGCCAATTCTTCGTTGGCAATTCCTAGTTCTTGAGCACGTTTTTCTTTTTCAACATTTTGAAAGGCCAATTCTTCGTTGGCAATTACCAACTCATCTGCCCGTTTTCCTTTTTCATTGTTTTGAAAAGCCAGTTCTTCGTTGGCAACGCCTAATTCTTGTGACCGTTTTTCTTTCTCCTCATTTTGAAACGCCAATTCTTTGTTGGCAACGCCTAATTCTTGTGACCGTTTTTCTTTCTCCTCATTTTGAAACGCCAATTCTTTGTTGGCTTTTCTTAAATCTATGGCCCATTTTTGAGCGGTAACATCTCGCGCAGCGGCAAAAACGCCTATAACTTTTCCCGCATCATCTTTATAAATGGAAGCATTGTAAGAGACATCGGTTAAATTTCCATTTTTATGCTTAATGGTAAGCGGATAATCGACCACAAAACCTTTTTTAAATACCTGAAGATAACCTTCCTGGGCTCTTATTGGGTCTGTAAAATAATCGGAGAAGTTGGTGTTTATTAAGTTTTTTCTGGTAATACCCGTAACTTTTATGGAGGCTTCATTAACGTCAGTTATTTTTCCTTCCAAACTAATGGTAACAAATGGATCCAGACTGGCTTCAATTAAGCTTCGGGTGTATTTTATATTATTGGTTGTATTTGATTCCATTTATGTTTTGGTCTCTTTGTAAAAGTTGGTAATATTAAATGTTTTTTTTGAGCAATTTATTGATCGCTAATTTGGTTTCCAATCTCTTCAATCGGACTTCTTCTTTTATCTTTCATTTGTTTAAAATGGGAAGGCGAGAGTCCGGTCACTTTTTTAAATTGATTGGATAAATGTGCCACACTGCTGTAGTTCATTTTCCAGGCAATTTCGGTAATGTTTAATTCACCATAAATAATTAATTCTTTGATGCGTTCAACTTTATGGACAATAATAAACTGCTCAATGGTGGTTCCTTGTACTTCTGAAAATAAATTTGCCAGATAAGTGTAGTCATGATTTAATTTTTCACTTAAATAGTCGGAAAAATTTACTTTGATGGCTTCTTCCGAATAATGAACCATTTCAATAATCACATTCTTTATTTTTTCAATCAACATCGCTCTTTTATCATCCATCAATTCGAGCCCTGAGTTGAATAATTCCAGCTTTAACTGGGCTCGCTGCTCCTCATTAATGTTTTCCATGATATCCACCTCACCTAAATCAACCACAACAAAATGAAGTTTTAGCTTCCTTAAAGCATCTTTTACAGCCATTTTACAACGGTTGCTTACCATATATTTGATATATAACTTCACAATTCTAATTTTTTTTCACAAGGTACAATAAACGCTGAAAATAAATTCGTTTAATATTCTTATAAGTAATTATTTTTTGTGTTTTTATACTTTTTAACTTAAACTTTCTTTGAAATTAGAAAAAGTGATTTGTTTCTTTTTTTGGTTCACAATTATGTATAACATGCTTAAAACAGGTAAATTTTTACCTGTTATATCAAAGTTGTTTGCATTTAACAACTCCAAATTTTTTTTATGAGTAAGAGACGTTGGCGTTTATTATTTCGGGATTTTCATTCAAATAAACGCCGTCATCTCAATATTTTACAATTAATCAAAAAGTTACAAAAAATTATCAAAATTGTAAATAATGCTTTGGGGCCGATTTTATGCTATGCCAAGACTTTATTCGTAAAGGAGTCTTAATGCATTATTAATCGCATTGAACTAATTAAATGTAATTTATATGAATCTCATAGGGGTTTCTAAGAAACATAATTTCAATACAGCTGCCAATCCTTTAAATTGTGCAGACTAATGTTTTTAACCTTTTTTATTACCGTTAGATTTTCCTTTTGATTTATAGTGTCCTTTTCCGGGATTGTTTCCAATGCTTTTTTGCGGTGCGCCACGATATCCTTTTGCGTATTTAACTTTATGTTGTTTATAATAAGTGTAAGGAGCATTGCCTCGATAATCGGTCATCACCACTTTATACCCATTATACAAATCATAATTTCTATATTGATATGGAAGAGATCTTCTATGAACCCAAGAATTTCCTGTATAATAAATAAATCTGGATGTTTGAATATCATAATAGGAATGAACATCCGGAAGATAATAATAACGAACATCTGAATAACCTGAAGGACCCCATTGTGGAGGCGAACCTAAGTTTACGTTTACTGAAATTTGTGCCTGCATTCCGCCGGCAAAAAATAATCCTATTCCGAGTATAATAAATTTTATTGCTTTCATCTTATTTGTGTTTTTAATTATTAATGAGCTCTCTTTATAGAGATACACAAAGTTGCCCACTTTAAAACACAAATGTGTTACATAACTTTAGGCATTAGTTGTATAATTCACACATTTTTTGTTGAGTTGTTGAGTCGTTTAGTTGTTTAGTTGTTGATTTGTTTCCCTTCGACCCGATAGCTATCGGGTCCGCTCAGGGTGAAAATTGTTGAATTGTTTACGCGAATTAAGGGTTAGATTTAGTCAATAGCCGCCTGCTTTAGCTGGCGGGCAAATGTTGAATTTCAAATTGGCTTTAGCCAAAATAATAAATATGTTTTGGCTAAAGCCTTCAATAGGAGCATATTTTAATCCGTTGACTAAAGCCAACGGCTATTCAACCCTTAATTCACATTAAATGTTATTGGTTATTCGTTATTGGTTATTAACGCGAATTAAGAGTTAAATTTAGTCAATAGCCGCCTGCTTTAGCTGGCGGGCAAATGTTGAATTTCAAATTGGCTTTAGCCAAAATAATATAAATGTTTTGACTAAAGCCTTCAATATGAACATATTTTAATCCGTTGGCTAAAGCCGACGGCTATTCAACCCTTAATTCACATTATTAGTTATTCATTCTGAATTTTAAATGACATAACATTTAACTTATAACGTTTAACATTTCAACGTTTAACTTTTCAACATATAACTTTTCAACATTTAACTTTTGCCAACTTAAATAGTTTAGTACTTTTGCCAAAACCTACGAATAATGAAAAACACCAAATATGTTTTTGTAACCGGAGGCGTTACTTCTTCTTTAGGAAAAGGAATTATCGCTGCTTCTTTAGCAAAATTATTACAAGAAAGAGGCTACTCTGTCACCATACAAAAGCTTGATCCTTACATCAATATAGATCCGGGAACTTTAAATCCTTATGAACACGGCGAATGTTATGTAACGGAAGATGGTGCCGAAACCGATTTGGATTTAGGTCATTACGAGCGTTTTCTCAATATTCCAACGTCACAGGCAAACAATGTGACCACCGGAAGAATTTACCAATCTGTGATCGAAAAAGAACGCCGGGGCGAATTTTTAGGCAAAACGGTTCAGGTAATTCCGCACATTACTGACGAGATTAAACATCGCATTCAAATTTTGGGAAATACCGGTGAATTTGACATCATAATTACTGAAATTGGCGGAACTGTAGGCGATATAGAATCGTTGCCTTATGTAGAATCTGTGCGTCAATTGCTTTGGGAAATGGGCCATGAAAATGCAATTGTCATTCATTTAACCCTTATTCCATATTTGGCTGCTGCCGGAGAATTAAAAACAAAACCTACGCAACACTCCGTTAAAATGCTGATGCAAAGCGGAGTAAGTCCTGATATTTTGGTTTGCAGAACTGAACATGAAATTTCCGATTCCATAAAAAACAAATTGGCACTTTTTTGCAACGTAAGAAAAGAAGACGTTATTCAGTCCATTGATGCGCAAACTATTTATGATGTTCCTAATTTTATGCTTGAGGAAGGTTTGGATACTGTTGTGCTGAAAAAATTGCAATTGCCAAACGACAAACAACCGGAATTGAAATTGTGGAACGATTTTTTAAAACGCTTCAAAAATCCGAAAAACACCGTTGAAATAGGCCTGATCGGCAAATATGTCGAATTGCACGATGCTTACAAATCTATTTCAGAAGCCTTTATTCATGCCGGTGCGCAAAATGAGGTGAAAGTCAATATTCATTGGATTCATTCAGAAGAATTAACCGTTGAAAATGTACCGGCACTATTAAAAAATTTAAACGGTATTTTAGTTGCCCCTGGTTTTGGCGAGCGTGGCATTGAAGGAAAAATTGAAGCTGTGAGGTTTGCCCGTGAAAATAACATTCCTTTTTTCGGTATTTGCCTTGGAATGCAAATGGCCGTGATTGAATATGCAAGAAATGTTTTAGGATTGGTGAGCGCCAATTCTACTGAAATGAACAGCAATACCTTGTATCCTGTGATTGATTTAATGGAAGAACAAAAAAGCATCACCGATTATGGAGGCACTATGCGTTTGGGAGCTTGGGATTGTATCTTGAAAGACGACAGTAAAGTAAGAAATATTTATCGTAAAGAACATATCAGCGAACGGCACAGGCATCGATATGAATTTAACAACGATTTTTTAGAACAGATTGAAAAAGCAGGAATGATCGCTACCGGGAAAAACCCGAAAACCAATTTGGTTGAAGTGATTGAAATCCCAAAACACCCTTGGTTTGTTGGTGTTCAATACCATCCGGAATATAAAAGTACGGTTTTAAATCCGCATCCTTTATTTGTTGATTTTGTAAAAGCGGCATTAAATCATGCGTTAAACCTGCCAAGTAATCATTAATAAGAAACCAAATTTAATTTACATTTAGTACATTTGTCGGGCTTTTTAAATTCTGATAAAAGCATTGGACACATTGACATTTATTTATACCCATGGAAGAAAAGAAATTTGATATTAATTCACTGATAGGTTTTGTGTTATTAGGCGCTATCGTTTTATGGTGGATGTACAGCAATCAGCCAACTCCGGAAGAAAAATTGGAAGCTGAGAAAAACAAAATAGAAAACGTAGAAAAAGCAACCGTCACTTCAACACTTACAGATTCAACCAAAAAATCTGAAATAATTACCCAAGCAACCGATTCACTTTCTTTGGTTAAAGCTCAGGGTCAGCTGGGTGTTTTTGCTTATTCCGCAACACTTCCATCAGCACAAGAAGACGGGGAAACAGTATTGGAAAACGATTTGCTTAAATTGGTTATTTCAAATAAAGGAGGACAAATTAAGGAAGCATTGTTAAAAAATTATGTGACTTACGATTCTTTGCCATTGTATATGATCAAAGATAACAACGCCACTTTTAACATCAACTTTGGAACTTCCGACAACAGAACATTAAACACAAAAGACCTGTTTTTTGAGCCTACAGTTACCAAATCTGGAGGAAATCAAGTGCTTTCCATGAAATTAAAAGTTTCTGAAGGCAACTTTTTGGAATATCGATATGTGATGAAACCAACAGAATATATGGTCGATTTCACCGTACGTTCCCAAGGATTAAGCGCATCATTGGACGCAAATAAACCGGTTACCTTGGATTATAGCTTAGAAGCTTTCAGAAAAGAGAAAAGCATCAGTTATGAAAACCAACAAACTGAAATGTATTATGAAAAAGAAGATGAGAAAATAGATTATTTATCCATTGGCGACGAAGATGATGCGGAAGAATCCGGCGTAAACTGGGTTGCTTACAAACAGCATTTCTTCTCAACAATATTAATTTCGGAACAGGCTTTTTCATCTGCAAAATTAGCATCAAAAACACTTTCTATAGATCAAGATATTGATACCACATTCACAAAAGCTTTTCACTTAAAAGCGCCGTTGGCATTGCAGGCAGGTGAATTAAATTACAATATGAATTGGTATATTGGACCAAATGATTACCAAATTCTAAAAACATACGACCGTAACATTAAAGAAATTGTAAATCTTGGTTGGGGAATTTTCGGTTATTTAAACCGATGGATTTTTATTCCGGTATTCAACTTTTTGCAATTATTCATTGGAAATTACGGATTAATCATTATTCTGCTTACCATTGTCGTTAGAATAATTATGTCGCCTTTGGTATACAAATCTTACCTTTCCAGCGCCAAAATGAAGGTTTTGAAACCTGAGATGGAAGACATTAACAAACGTTTGCCAGGAAAAGAAAACGCCATGAAACGTCAACAAGAAACAATGGCACTACAAAGCAAAGCTGGCGTTAGTCCGCTTGCAGGCTGTATTCCTGCATTGTTGCAAATGCCCGTTTTCTTTGCTTTGTTCCGCTTTTTTCCATCGAATATAGATTTACGTCAAAAAGGATTTTTATGGGCCACAGATTTATCTGCTTATGATAGTATTTTTGAATGGAAAACTCATATCCCTTTAGTATCAAGTTTATATGGTAATCATTTCAGTTTATTTCCTGTTTTAGCTTCGGTAGCCATCTTCTTTTATATGAAAATGAGCCAAAGTCAGCAAATGGGGATGCAACAACCACAGCAGGAAGGAATGCCCGATATGCAAAAAATGATGAAAATGATGATGTATCTTTCACCGGTGATGATGTTGGTTTTCTTTAATATGTATGCCAGCAGTTTAAGTTTGTACTATTTTGTTTCTAACTTATTAACTATCGTCATCATGTTGGTAATTAAGCATTATATTATTGATGAGGAAAAAATTCACGCAAAAATTCAGGAGAACAAATTGAAACCTAAAAAAGAGGGCAAGTTTCGTCAACGTTTAAACCAAGCGATGTCTCAAGCGCAAGAACAACAGGCAAAACAAAAGAAAAAAAATAAAAAGTAAAAAATGTAACATAAAAAGTCCTAAACATTTTTATTTAGGACTTTTATATTTACATTAGGAACCAATACTAACAACCCCTAACCCCAATGTCATCACTAAATAGCAACTATATTATTATAAAGGAGCACAACCTATTAATTGAATCTCATTCCGGCAATTTAGATTTGGATTCCTATATTAATTTTGTGACAAAAACTTCCAATGATCCTTTATTTTGTTTAAACATGAATTATTACATAGATTTAAGCAAAGTAATTGTCACTGCGTCAATAGATGATATTAAAAAATACAATGATTTCATCAAAGATAACTTTAGATGTGAAAGAAAAAGAAAGGTCGCATTGGTTACCAACACCCCAAACCAAATGGTTTTTGCAACCTTATTTAAAAATAGCAACACGCAAAAGTTAAAAGAAATTGAAGTTTTTTCAACAAAAGAAAGAGCATTCAATTGGCTTAACAGCAATCTGAATAAAATTGAAATTATTGATATTTTAGCAAGCTTAAGCAATACCGCTAAAAACATAAAGCAAACACATTAAAATTCAATAAATGTCAGGTTTGGTAAGTACTTATAAAATATTAAAGGAATACAACCTAATTGTAGAATATCATACAGGTATTTTAGATGCTGATTCGTTTATAGATTTTAAGAAGAAAATAGCTTTAGATCCTTTATTTGCACCAAATTTACATTTCTTCGTACATTTAAAAAAGGTTACTTTCAGCACAAATTTGCAAGATATTAACACCTATGCCAATTTTTTGGCAGACAATTATAATATTTATGGAAACAGACGTGTTGCGCTTATTACAAACACGCCCAATCAAGTGGTTTTTACCACGATATTTAAAATGATGCAACAAAATAAATCCCAGTCGGTTGAAATATTTTCAACAAATGAAAACGCATTGGAGTGGTTAAACAATAAGCTTAATAAACCTGAAATTCTTAGTGTTTTGGCCTCGTTAATGATTGCTTAATTATTCTCTTTTATTGGTTAAAAATAAAAGCAATCTTAAATTAAAATCATCATTTGGGCCTGCCGACCGTTAGGTTGGCGTTCCCCGCCGGTTGGCAGACCTGCCTGCCGGCAGGCAGGTCGGGTTTTTCACTGCAATCTTTTTTACTTCGCCGAAAAGGCAAATCAAAAAAGTATGCGTTTATCCTGAGCGTGGTCACTGAGCCTAGTCGAAGTGGAGTCGAAGGACTTCACCCCCTAACGCAAATCACAACAAAAAAATCAATTTCTGCTTAAATTAACAGCTTTTCTTAATTTTCAGAATTTAGCTCCTTTTGTTCAAAAAAGCCAATACATTTTTTTCAATACGTTCCATAATATTGCTCACATCCGATTTTACAAATGTTTCACCGGTGATTTTTTCATACAATTCAATATATCGGTCTGAAATTTCATTTATTTTTTCGTCGGTCATTTCCGGAATTTGTTGTCCTTCCAATCCCTGAAAACCGTTTGCAATTAACCACTGGCGCACAAACTCTTTCGACAGTTGTTTTTGGTCTTCGCCTTTATTTTGTCTGTCTTCGTAACCATCAGCATAAAAATAACGAGAAGAATCGGGTGTGTGAATTTCATCAATCAGCACAATTTCACCCTCTTTTGTTTTACCGAATTCATATTTGGTATCCACCAAAATTAAACCGCGTTTTGCAGCAATTTCGGTTCCGCGTTGAAATAAAGCCTTGGTATATTTTTCCAAAATTTCATAATCTTCTTTTAAAACAATTCCTTTTGAAATAATATCCTCTCTTGAAATATCTTCATCATGATGTCCACCTTCAGCTTTTGTGGAAGGCGTAATCGTTGGTTCTGGGAACTTATCGTTTTCTTTCATTCCTTCAGGCATTGCAACGCCGCACAAAACACGTTTTCCCAATTTATATTCTCGTGCCGCGTGACCCGATAAATAACTTCGAATAACCATTTCAACTTTAAAAGGCGTGCATAAATGACCAACCGCCACATTTGGATCGGGAATGGCAACAATCCAATTTGGCACAATATCTTTGGTCGCTTCCATCATTTTAGCGGCAATCTGATTTAAAATCTGACCTTTAAACGGAATTTGTTTTGGCATCACCACATCAAAAGCCGAAAGTCTGTCGGAGGCAATCATCACCAAAATTTCATCATTGATATTATAAACTTCTCTCACTTTTCCTCTGTAAAACGATTTTTGGTTTGGAAAGTTAAATTCGGTGTTGCTAATGGTATTGCTCATTGCCGTGTGGATTTATGCGTTTAGTTGTTTATGTATTTAATCGTGTAATCGTTAAATTGTGTAAAAGTATATTTGTTGATTCATTGATTAATAATAGAAATCACATTTAACTTTTAACTTTTTTAAATTCCCCCTTCGGGGGTTAGGGGGCTTTTTATTCCTCTCTCGTATCAAGATTTTTATACGCCAAAATTATATCTTTCACCAATCGGTGCCTAATAATATCTTTATCATCAAAATGAACAAAAGCAATGCCTTCAATATCTTTAAGCGTATTCATGGCTTCTTTTAAACCCGATATTTGTCTTTTCGGCAAATCCACTTGTCCGGGATCGCCATTGATAATAAACTTTGCATTTTTACCCATCCGCGTCAAAAACATTTTCATTTGGTTGTGGGTGGTGTTTTGCGCTTCATCCAAAATTACAAAAGCATTGTCTAACGTTCGTCCGCGCATAAATGCCAATGGCGCAATTTGGATCACTTCTTTTTCCAAATAAGAATCCAGCCTTTCATACGGAATCATATCTCTTAAAGCATCATACAAAGGTTGCATATACGGATCTAATTTTTCTTTTAAATCGCCGGGTAAAAAACCTAAATTTTCGCCAGATTCCACAGCGGGCCGGGTTAAAATAATCCTTCTTACTTCCTTTTCTTTCAATGCTTTAACCGCCAAAGCAACTGCTGTATATGTTTTTCCGGTTCCAGCCGGGCCAACGGCAAAAAGCATGTCGTTTTTACCCATTTTTTCAACCATAATGCGTTGGTTTGGCGTTTGCGCTTTAATAAGCCTTCCGCTTACCCCGTGAACTAAAACGCCATCCGCTTCTATCGAACTTTTATGCTCGCTGCCATTTGTGGTTAAAAGCCGCTCAATGGTATTTTCGTCTAATTTATTGTAACGTCCAAAATAAGCAATAATCATTTCTAACCGTTTCTCAAATTCATCTAAAATTTCCGGTTCGCCATAAACTTTAAGTTCTGTGCCTCTGGCAACAATCTTTAGTTTAGGAAAATATTTTTGTAATAGTTCTATATTGGAATTTTTATTGCCAAATAAGTCGTTTGGATAAATGTCTGTTAATACAATAATACGTTCGTTCAAATGATTAATGTGTTAAGTCTTATTAAAAAAATAGTCTTTCAGTCAACAAATAATTGATTAGATTTGCATAGCCAAATGTAGTAAATATCAAATAACAATTATTAAATTGTTACAAATAAGTTTTAAACATTTTTATTAAAAATTTGCTTTAAATTTCATCAAAAATTTCGTCTGAATAATCTATGTCAATCATTACTTTAACCACCGATTTTGGAATTAAAGACCACTTTGTTGGAGCGGTAAAAGGCACTATTTACAGCGAATTGCCAGATGCTAAAATTGTAGATATTTCGCATCAAATTTCACCTTTTAACATTACCGAAACTGCGTATGTTTTAAGAAATGCCTACAAAAAATTTCCCGACGGAAGTATTCATATTGTTGGGGTTGATGCCGAATTGAACTCAGAAAATAAACACATCGCCATAGCGCTCGACAACCATTATTTTATTTGTCCGGATAACGGCGTTATTTCCTTGTTGGCTTCAGAAATCACACCCGAAAAAATTGTTGAAATAAACATTCATGAATATATAGAAAGCAGTTTTCCGGTATTGGATGTTTTTGTAAAAGTCGCCTGCCATATTGCACGCGGCGGAAAACTGGAAGTTATTGGCAGAATTATTCCTGAATTTAAAAAAATCAGTGAACTGCAGCCAACAGTTTCAGGAGATAACAATACCATTTCGGGAAATATTATTTATGTGGACAATTATGGAAATTCCATAAGCAACATCAGCGAAAAACTGTTCAGTCAAGTAGGAAAAGGACGCGATTTTGAAGTGATTGCCAACAGATATACATTCCCAAAAATTTATAAAAAATACAGTGATATCGTTGATTTCTCCTTACCCAAAGAACAACGCCAAAAAGACGGAACCAGATTGGCTTTGTTTAATTCGGCCAACTTTTTAGAAATCGCCATGTACAGAAGCAACATTACTACCGTGGGTGGCGCTGTTTCACTTTTAGGTTTAAATTACCGGGCTCCAATAACCATTAAATTTAGCTAAAAATATATGTTTATACGCATTGTAAAAATGAATTTTAAAGAATCAAACATCGCGTTGTTTCTTGAAAATTTTAATCAAAATAAAGAAAAAATAAGAAATTTTAAAGGATGCCGTTTGTTGGAATTGTACAGAGACAAAAACGACACCAACACGTTTTTTACCTATAGTTACTGGGAATCGGAAGCCGATTTGGAAGCCTACAGAAATTCCGAACTTTTTAAAGTGGTTTGGGGAAAAGCAAAAGCACTGTTCAACAACAAAGCAGAAGCTTGGAGCGTTGATAAAGTTGAAAGTCTGCCCTAAAATAGTTAGCAGTTTTCAGTTTCAGTTGGCAGTTAAAAAAATAAACGATTAAACATTTTTAATGAAATCCATTTTAATAAAAGAACTCAATTCCTTTTTCTCCTCGCCAATCGGTTATTTGGTTATTGGGGTTTATTTGGTCATTAACGGATTGTTTTTGTGGGTTTTTAAAGGAGAATTTAACATTTTGCACGCAGGTTTCGCCGATTTAAACAGTTACTTTTTTTTGGCGCCGTGGATTTTCATCTTTTTAATTCCGGCCATTACGATGCGCAGTTTTTCTGAAGAAATAAACACCGGAACCATAGAAATTATCAAAACCAAACCCATCACCAACTGGGAAATCATTTTAGGGAAATATTTAGGCGCGTTGATTTTAGTGATTTTGGCTAAAATACCAACCTTAATCTATGCTTACAGCGTTTATCAATTGGGAAATCCGGTTGGAAATATTGAATTTGGAACCACTTTTGGCTCTTTTGTCGGATTGCTTTTTTTGACAAGCGCATATACTGCCATTGGTGTTTTTTCATCCACAATTTCTAAAAATCAAATCGTTTCGTTCATTATTGCAGTTATTATTTCTTTCTTTTTATTTTACGGATTTGAAGCTATTTCCACGTTAAATTTAGTTGGAAATTTTGATTTCGCCCTTAAAAGTTTCGGGATGAGCGAACATTTTAACAGCATCAGCAAAGGCGTTATTGACACCCGCGATTTAATTTATTTTATTTCCGTGACTTCGATCTTTTTAATTTTCACCCATTTTAGAATCCAGCATGAAAAATAAGTATTCTAAAATATCGGTCATTTTAATAAGTTTGATTTTATTGAATTTTATAGGCTCAAAAGTTTATAAAAGATTCGATTTTACTCAAGACAAACGTTACACACTTTCCAAAGCCACTGAAAAAATTGTTGAAAACATTAAGGATTTGGTTGTTGTTACCGTTTATTTAAATGGCGATTTCCCTGCTGAATTTAAACGGCTTCAAACAGAAACCAAGTTGCATTTGGAAGAACTGAAAGCCCTTAATAAAAATATTCAATTTCGGTTTGTGGATCCGGCTGAAATTGCGGAAAAATTGATTGAAAGCGGACTTGAGCCAAGCAGGTTACAAATTCAGGAAAACGGAAAATTATCTGAAATTGTGATCTTTCCGTGGGCGGTGGTTTCCCATAAAAACAAAACTGAAAACGTGTCGCTTTTAAATGATGTGTTTTCAAATTCGCAAAACCAACAATTGGAAAGCTCCATTCAAAATTTAGAATTCGCCTTTGCCAATGCCATTCATAAAATCACTTCAGAAAAATCGAAGAAAATAGCTGTTTTAAGAGGAAATGGTGAACTCAGTGATATTTATTTGGCCGATTTTTTGCGAAAATTGGGCGAATATTACTTTTTGGCGCCTTTTACGCTAGACAGTGTGGCGGTGCAACCGCAAAAAACATTGGCGCAAATTTCAACATTTGACCTGGCCATCATCGCCAAACCAACCGAAAAATTTACGGAAGCAGAAAAATTTACAATGGACCAATTTGTGATGAATGGCGGTAAAACATTGTGGTTAATAGACAATGTGCAGGCAGAATTGGACAGTTTAATGCAAACCGGCGAAACGTTGGCTTATCCCAGAGATTTAGGGTTAACCGATTTGTTTTTTAATTACGGCATTAGAATCAATCCCGATTTAATTGCCGATTTATACAGTTCAGAAATTCCTTTGGCAACAGGAAATATTGGAAACCAAACCCAATTTAACCAATTTTTATGGGAATATTTTCCTTTGGTGAATTCTCTAAATAACCATCCAATAAACAACAATATTGAAGCGGTAAACCTGAAATTCGCCAACAGCATTGATACCTTAAAAAACAACATTCAAAAAACGGTCTTGCTGCAAAGTTCGCCGCTTTCAAAATCTGTTGGTACGCCAGCCATCATTTCCTTAAGAACCATCACCCAAAAACCAAATCAGGAAGAATATCGCAAAGGAAATAAAACGATCTCTGTGTTGCTGGAAGGGAAATTTAAATCGGCTTATTTTGGCAGAATAAAACCTTTTGAAATTTCAGAGCCAAAAGAAAACGGAACTGAAAATAAAATGGTGGTCATTGCCGACGGCGACATAATAGCCAACGAAATTGCGAAAGGAAGTCCGCTGGAATTAGGCCTTAATAAATGGACCAATCAGCGTTACGGCAATAAAGAATTTTTGTTGAATACCGTAAATTATTTGCTGGACGATTCCGGACTGATCAACATTCGTTCAAAAACGGTTAAAATCGACTTTCTTAACAAAGAAAAAGCATTTGAAGAAGCGGGCAAATGGCAATTGATAAACATTCTTTTCCCTTTAGTCATTCTCGCATTATTTGGATTCATTTTCAACTATTTCAGAAGAAAAAAATACCAATAAATTCACGTTGATCACTTCTTAAAAAATTGTTAAAATTAAAAAAAACGCATTTTTAGGGCTTTATAAAATCTATATTTGATACTTAACTAAAACTAAAAACTATGATGCTAAAAAAATTATTTATGCTATTTGCAGTCGTTGGAATAACTTCAACAATTAACGCGCAAATTAAGACACCACAAGCAAGTCTGGCCGCAAAAATGGAACAAGTTGTCGGTTTAACCGATGTTAAGGTTGAATATTCAAGACCTGCGATGAAAGGAAGAACTATTTTCGGGAATTTGGTTCCTTTTGGAGAAGTTTGGAGAACCGGCGCAAACGCAAACACCAAAATTACTTTCAGCGATGACGTAACCATCGGCGGAAAAGAATTAAAAAAAGGAACTTATGCCATTTATACCATTCCAAATCAATCATCTTGGGAAGTTATTTTTTACAGCGATGCCACCAATTGGGGAAATCCGGCAAAGTGGGATGAAACCAAAGTTGCGTTAAAAACCACTGTTGAAATAACGCCAATGCCTAAAAAAATTGAGACTTTTACATTGTCGTTTGACGATTTAAGCAATAATTCAGGGGTATTGGGAATCAGCTGGGAAAATACCTACGTAGGCGTTAAATTTGAAGTACCAACCGATAAAACAACCCTTAAAAGTATAGAAACTGCTATGGCAGGCCCAACAAAAAATGATTATTTTCAAGCAGCAACCTATTACCATACTGAAGGAAAAGATTTAAAACAAGCGTTGGAATGGATGAAAAAAGCAACTGCCGGAGATGATCCTGCATTTTGGTATTTACGCAGAATGAGTTTGATTCAAGCAGATTTGGGCGACAAAGCCGGAGCCATTGCCACAGCAAAAAAATCTTTGGCCGCTGCTGAAAAAGCCGGAAATGCCGATTATGTAAAAATGAATAAAGAATCGATTGCCGAATGGACAAAAAAATAATGATGAAAAAATTTAAACTATTATTTTTGTTATTGCTGGTGACCTCCATAACCTTTGCTCAAAAAAGCCCAAGAAAACAATCAAACGGCAAGGTTGGCGATGTTGCAATTACTATTGATTATGGCGCACCAAGCGTAAAAGAAAGAACAATTTGGGGCGAATTGGTGAAATTTGATGAAGTTTGGAGAGCGGGAGCCAATGAAAACACCACTTTTTCTTTTGACAAAGACGTTAAAATTGGAAACGCTAAAGTTAAAGCCGGAAAATATGGTTTCTTCATTATTCCAAATGAAAACAAGGAATGGACTGTAATCCTAAACAGCAAAAATGATGCTTGGGGATCTAATGGATACAATAAGGATTTAGACGTTTTAAGAATGAATGTGAAACCTGATTATATGGATAGCAACCAGGAAGAACTTGATTATGCCATTGGTGAAAAAGAAATCATCATAAAATGGGCAAAAGTTAAAATCGTAATTCCAGTTCAATAAAAAATTTTGAAAGAATATTTAAAAAGCCTGTCTGAAAATTAATTTTCAGACAGGCTTTTTTTTGTTATTTTACAGGAAGTTCAAAGGAATTTTCTTGAATTTTTGTAAATTTATAAGTTGTTAGGTAAATTATTCTTTCCTTTTTTCCTGAGTTCCGCATTTTAACACCCAAAATCACTGTCTAATTACACTTTAATAACTATTTACCAATAAGTTATAGTTTTAATAAAATTAGAGTACGGAAGTCAGGTGAGGTTAATGTATGTTTAAAATCAATAAAAACTTAACCGCAATGAACGCAATGAAAATGCGCAAAGAACGCAAATAACAGATTAAAATATATGGCTATCTAATTGCGTAACTTGCGAAAAAACTTTGCGTCCCGATCTATCGGGATTGCGGTTAAAAGACCTAATTAACTTGTTTATCATAAATTAAATTTTTCTCCGTGTAACTTTGTGATTCTTGGTGTAACTTTGTGCCATAACTTTTACACAGAGTCACACAAAGAAAAAAATAAAGACTCACAAAGATGAATGGCTTATTAAATTCAGATAAGAACCATTAATATATTTAAAAATTTCACCCAGATTTAATATGAAATCCCCTCTTCTTGTCGTATTGTTTTTTCCTGAGTTTCGCATTTTACCATCGGCGGCAATCATTTTCAAACCGTGACAATTCGTCACGGTTTCATTACCTTCTGCTTTAAGTCTTTGCTTTAGTTTTCGCCAATAGGCAAGAACATCCTTACTCTCAGTAAGAATTGCTACAACATCAACAATAGAAAAATACCATTTTTCCTCATCTTCATTCCATAAAGAACGAACTTGCTTTTGTTCAAACAGTTTTAATGCGGTTTCTTTTGTCATAACTTATTCAACTTTTTTTAAAGATACTATAATTTTAACTTAAAAGAAATTTAAAAAAATTATTCTTTTACTTCCGAAGCTGAAAATCCCTGAAGCAATATCGCAATACCCATTACCAGGAAGCAACCAAATAAATTCAGCCATAAATACGGCATCCAATCAAATTTATAACCCACAATTACAATGATTTGCGTAATTAATGCGGCCACAAAAACTGCATTGCTTTTTACGTATTTCACAAAAAATGCCAGTAAAAAGATGCCTAAAATATTTCCGTAAAAAATAGAGCCTATAATATTGACCAGCTGAATTAAATTATCGAACAAATTGGCAAAACAGGCAAAGGTGATGGCTATTATTCCCCAAAGCAACGTAAACCATTTAGAAGCTTTCACATAATGGCGGTCGTTTTTGGGAGACTTTTCGTTTCTTTTATACAAATCGATCACCGTTGTGCTTGCCAAGGCGTTGAGTTCTGAAGCGGTGCTGGACATAGCCGCCGATAAGATCACGGCCAACAACAAACCAATCAATCCGCGCGGTAAATTGTTCAGGATAAAATGGATAAAAACATAATCTTTATCGTTGGTTTCAACCAATTTACTTGCTTTTTTAATGATTTCTTTGGCTTGTTCCCTGTTTTCCAATTCCAATAAATTGAGCTGCTGAATTTCCTTTACCGATTTTTCAAGTTGAAGTGTATTATTTTCATCTTCCAAAGAAATTCCATAGTTTAAATTTGCGACAGATTTTTGCGCTTCGATTTCCAAATGTTTATTTTCCAGCGATTTATATTCCTTGGAATATATAGAATTTTTAACTGCGTTATCGGCAGCAGGATTAAAATTTAAAGGCGAACTGTTGAATTGGTAAAAAACAAAAACCATCACGCCCACCAATAAAATGAAAAATTGCATCGGCACCTTTAACAATCCGTTAAAAATAAGTCCGAGCTGCATTTCTTTCATCGATTTTCCCGATAAATAACGTTGCACCTGACTTTGGTCTGTGCCAAAATAGGAAAGTGCCAAAAAGCTTCCGCCGATAATGCCGCTCCAAAAAGTATAGCGATTTTCCAAATTAAAAGAAAAATCCAGCACCTCCATTTTACCGCTGGCACCTGCAATTTTTAGGGCTTTGGAAAATGTGATATCGGCCGGCAAATAGCTCACTATTAAATAAAATGCCACAAACATTCCGAAAAAAATGACGGCCATTTGTTGCTTCTGCGTGACGTTCACTGCTTTTGTTCCGCCAGTTACGGTGTAAATAATCACCAACACGCCAATAATAATGTTTAAAGTATTTAAATCCCAGCCCAAAACAGCCGACAAAATAATAGCTGGCGCAAAAATGGTTATTCCGGCAGCCAAACCGCGCTGGATCAAAAACAAAATGGCGGCTATGGTTCGGGTTTTTAAGTCGAATCGGGTTTCTAAATATTCATAAGCGGTGAATACGTTTAAACGGTGGTAAATTGGAATGAAAACCAAACAAATAACCACCATGGCAATAGGCAATCCGAAATAAAATTGCACAAAACCCATGCCGCTGTGAAATGCCTGGCCGGGCGTTGACAAAAAAGTAATGGCGCTGGCTTGCGTTGCCATTACAGATAAAGCTATAGTCCATCCTTTCGCTTCATTTCCGCCTTTAATATAGTCCGTTACGTTTTTGCTTCCCTGTGTTTTCCATGCGCCATAGATCACTATAAATCCTAAGGTGCCAATAAGCACCAACCAGTCCAGCCACTGCATATCAGGAGAAATTTTTCATGATTAGGTAAAACAGCACAATGTACATCGCGTTTACGACTAAAACCACTGTATAAACTTTTTTCCAAACGTATTTTTGTTGTTCCATCTTAGTTTTTTAAAGGTTTTTCTGTCTTATTTTTTCCGATGGAAAGCATATTTGCAAACAATTTATAGGCACCGGAAACGCCAGAAGGCAATTCCCTGAAAAAACTCAATCCGGTATAAATAAAGTTTCCTTTGCCATATTTGGCAACCAACAAACTTCCTTTGCTTTCGAGTTCATTTTTATCGTTCATGCTTAAAATGGCTTCAAATTTCGGATCCCATTCGCTTGGAAAATACAAACCTCGCTCCTGAACCCAGCCTTCAAAATCCTTGTCTGTAATTTTATTCGGGTAATTCAGCAGTTCGTGGACCGGATTGACCATCCGTACTTCCGCATCTTCTTCCGTAACCCTATTGTTTGATAATTTTAAAGGAAAAGGCGCTGGTGAATCAACTTTTAAACGCGAATTGGTGTTGTATTGCACTATTAAAGTTCCGCCGTTTTCCACATAACTGTGCAAGAATTTTTGATAAAATTTCGCTCTGTCATTGGTATTATACGCCCTGATTCCCAATACAATGGCGTCAAAATTTACCAATTTATCAGGCGTAATATCATCTTCATTTAACTCAACTACCGTATAGCCCATTTGACGCAACGCAGTTGGAACAGCATCTCCGGCACCTTGAATATAGCCTATTTTTTGTCCCTTTTTCTCAATGGTTAACCGAACCAATTTCGCTTCTGATGGGCTGATAACCGACTGAAACGGAATGTGACCATAATTAATTTCAACCAATTCATCGGTATATTTTTTGTCTCCAATTTGAACAACCGGATTGATAAATACTTCGGATGCCTTGGAAGGTGGTTTAATCACAAATTCGAAATTTTGCTCTTCCCCTTTTTCCTTTAAACTGAATGAAAAACTTTTTGGGGATACATTCCAAAATTCAGGAACATCCAAAGCAACATTTCCGGTTAAATTTTCCTTGATAGCTTTTACCTTAACGTTGATTTTTTGAGCATCTTCATTGGCAAAAATGTAGACTTTTTCTCCAAATGAAGCTGAAACTTCGGGAAGAATTTCAAAAGGTTTGTACACTTCGCCTTTTACGGGATCGTTGTATTTAAAAATCACATTTTTGGCAAAAGGAATTGTAAATCCGTTAAAATTAACCTTAAAATTCGCCACGACAATTCTTGGTGTTTCGGGCAAGCCGATTAAATTTTGGTCGGAAACCCGGTACATTCCGATACTTCCTTTTTCCCGAAGCCAATATGGCGAAGTTTGTTTAATTTCCGAAGGAATTTCAACGGATAAAGAAAGTGAATTCGCCCTATTTTGTTTTAAGACAATCACAGAATCCATTTTTGCATTTAATGGTGAAATCTCAACCGATTCCAAGGAAATAGCAACATTGCTCCTGTTTACCGCTTCAATTTTTAGGGTATTTTTTGAATTTGCGGTTGTAGAAGCGTTATTGGCCACAGCTTCCAGATACAATCCGGCGCAAGCCGCAATAATTTCCTTAATTTCTTCCGATTTTAATTGTTTCCAATGTTCATCTTTCAGTTGCTGAATTAATTTATAGGCTTCAATTAAATTGGGAATGCTCGCGGCCGGATTTTTAAAATTATAATCCGCCACCACTTTTTGTAAAATTTTCCCGATTTCTTTTCCGCCTTCCACGCGATTCCAAGAAGTATCTATGCCATCAAAAACATTTTTATTTGCTGGAAATTCACCTTTCAAAAACTCCAGATATTCCTTTTCTGTACCTCGCGAGCCGGTGCTTCCAAAACCTTGGGATTCGTGTTTGCTTCTGCTTAATGAAGCTATTTCACTGTTAGACAAACCTTTGCTTGGATAATAAGAACCAATTTCCAAAGTCAGCAAATTGGTTTTGTCCGCCTTATTAAAATTTTCTTCACTGCCGTAAAACCACCAGGAAGTGTTAAAAAACAAACGTTTTGGTTGCCAAACAGCATCGTTTTTCAAATGTGTTTTGTAGGTTTTATCGGATGCCAAATCAAATGCTTCCAAACCTAACATGGCTGAAGCCGTATGATGTCCGTGCGTTGTTCCGGGAGTTTTATGGTTAAATCGGTTGATAATGACATCGGGTTTTAATTTTCTGATGGTGGCCACCACATCGTTTAAAACAGCTTCTTTATTCCACATATTTAGCGTTTCATCGGGATGTTTTGAATAGCCAAAATCGTTGGCGCGGGTAAAAAATTGCTCGCCGCCGTCCACTTTTCTTGCCGCCAATAATTCCTGCGTTCTTATTACACCAAGCAATTCGCTGAGCTCAGGTCCGATTAAATTTTGTCCGCCATCGCCTCTTGTGATGCTTAAATAAGCGGTTCGTGCTTTAACATCGTTGGCGAAATAAGAGATTAGCCGTGTATTTTCATCATCGGGATGTGCTGCGATGTACAAAACCGTTCCTAAAAAATTAAGTTTTTGAATGGATTCGTATATTTCTCCGGAAGTAGGCTTTTTGGGTGCTTGTGCAAAAGTTATGGTGATGCAAAAGATTGAAAGGAACAAAAAGTAAGCTATTTTCTTCATCTAATTTTGATTTTTTAGCAGAAATCAAATATAAAATTAAATTTTAGACTTCACTTTTTTTTATGAAGGTATTAATGTATTAGTATTCTGAAAAGTTAGAAAGTTATAACTTGAGAAATAAATGTTATAAACCATTGTATTCAATTTTATAAGAAAAAACTCATGTTTAATTTTAATACTAACTTACGTTCGCAAAAAAAATTAAATATTTTTGGATTAAAAATTTATATATACAAAAATTATTGTATGTTTGTACTATACTACTATTACAATATAACAATAAAATGATTAATTTTAAACTAGATCCAATATCAGGTTCTCCTTTTTACCGGCAGATTATTGACCAAATAAAATTTGGGATTGCCTCTGGAAATTTAAAGCTTGGAGAACAGTTGCCTACTGTAAGATCCTTAGCTGTTGAATTAAAAGTGAATCTTAATACGGTTGCAAAAGCCTATAAAGAATTAGAAATACAAAGTATATTAGAAACGCAACAAGGTACGGGAACTTTCATAAGTCATTTACAAATAGAAATATCAGAAAAGGAAAAAAACAAAAAATTACTGGACATCTGTACTCAATTTACAACCATAGCCTTTAGTTATGGCTTCTCAATAAAAGACATTATAAATCAACTTCAAAAAGAAAAATTATTATGAAAACAATTACAAAAAGTTTAGTCAATCCAATTTCATTAACATTGCTAATAATTCTATTAAGCATTTTTATTGGTTTATTTTTTTTAGACCTATTTAACATTATTATACTTATCCCCCTAATAATTCTGTCCTTTTTAATAGCTAGTTCAATAAACATTGCGAATCAATGGGAGAAAGCCATTGTTTTACGAATGGGAAAATATAATGGCTTAAAAGGTCCGGGAATTTTTTTTATAATCCCAATTATTGACAATATTCATATTTATATTGACCAACGTGTAAGAGTAACAGATTTTAAAGCAGAACAAACTTTAACTAAAGATACTGTTCCAGTAAATGTAGATGCCATTGTTTATTGGACCGTCTGGGATGCTGAAAAAGCAGCGCTAGAGGTACAAGAGTATGAAAAAGCGATTTCTTATATTGCTCAAACTGGACTTAGAGGAATAATAGGAAAACATGACCTCTCAGATATTTTGCAAGATAGAGATAAGATTGCTGAAGACCTTCAAAAAATATTAGACATTAATACGAATCCTTGGGGTATTACATGTCAAACAGTTGGTATTAAAGATATAGTTATTCCACAGATTTTAGCAGATGCTATGAGTAAAGAAGCACAAGCTGAAAGAGAGAGAAGAGCTAGAGTTATTCTGGGAACTGCAGAAACAGAAATAGCTGAGAAATTCAGTAAGGCAAGTGAGCAATATATAAATAATCCAGTAGCGTTGCATCTTCGCGGTATGAATATGCTATTTGAAGGTTTAAAAGATAAAGGTTCAATGGTAATAGTTCCAAGTTCTGCTTTAGATTCGATGAACCTTGGAGCAATGGGCGGGCTAATTTCATTGGCAAAATCAAATGAAAAATAAAATTTATACCCTAAATGTTTAAGCATCTAAAAACTAATTCAAAATAAATCAGCTATGAAAAATTACATTTCACTAACATTGTTTATTTCAATTTTTTTACTTCTTGGTTGTTCAGATAAACCTAAAGAAATTCAGCAAAATATTAACATTACTGCAATTAGTAAAAATTTTCCTGCTTGGTGGGAATATCATAGTAATAATATCGTACTTTCTTCTAGTTTTATTCCATTAGATGAATCTTCAAATTTCATTAGTAAAGGTCATTTTTTTCAAAGTCTAATTTCAGGTGAATTCATCCCAATAAAAATTGATAAAAAAAATGCCACTACCTACTACCAACTATTTAAGTTGGACAATAATTCTGACAAAGATATAAGGAGCACTATAAAAAACACATCTAAAGTTGTTTACAGTCATTATTTGATGGAAGGCGAAGCGTTTTCTACATTTAATATTACGGATTTGAATGGAGATATTTATAATAATGAAAACACAAAGGGAAAAATTATAATTCTAAAATGCTGGTTTATTCATTGTAAAGCTTGCGTAGCAGAGTTTCCTGAGTTAAATGAACTTGTTGACAAATATAAAAATCGTGAAGATATTATCTTTCTAAGTTTGGCTTTTGATACTGAGGATGAATTAAAGAGATTTTTAATAAAAAAACCTTTTAATTATAAAGTTGCTGCGGTTGAAAAAAGTTTTTTTGATGAGGAATTGAAAATAAGTGAATATCCAACACATTTTATAATTGATAATGAAGGGATAATCAAAAAAGTAGTCAATACTTCTAAAGAACTTTTTTTGGAGTTCGCAGATAAAGGGATTCTTAATTCAGATAATTCTTCAACGCGGTCTGTTCCACCGCCTCCTTCCGCTTTAACTGAGTAATACAAAACAATTGTAAACAATCAAATAAATAAAAAATACTATGAAAAAAATAATGATAATTCTAAGTTTACTTACTATTTCTAACAGTTTTAGTCAAGACAAAAAATTAAATGATGAAAAAAATAATTCATTTACTTTAACAGCAAATATTGAAAATCTTAAAGACAGTTTAACGGTTGTTTTAACTAGAATGGACGCTCAAAATTTCTATGGAGTAAATGTTGATTCAACACTTTCACAAAATGGCTCTTTCAAGTTTCAAGGACAAATTGACGAACCGAGCGAATATCAAATTATGATTATCGATTATAAGGCAGAAGTGGGAAAAAGAAATTATCTCTGGCTTGAAAATGGAGAACTATCAATAAATGGGAATTTTAATGATTTTGAAAATGCTAAAATCAATGGCTCTAAACTAACTGAGTTTTACAAAAAATATTTTGCAATTGGTGAAAAGTACAGTAACCAAATGAAAAATGGTGAAATTGACTATAAAGATTATCAAACAGTAACGCGTAAAGAAAACCTGGCGTTCCTTTTTGAAAGTCCAAATAATATAGTTTCATTATCCAACTTTTTATATTTTAAAGATAATGTATCGAAAGACAGTTTGCAATTATTTTATGCTAAACTTGATGACAATCTTCAAAATTCAAAAAATGGGATTGCCCTAAAAAATAGTTTTGAAATTGAAAAAATAAAGGTTGGAGGAAAATTTTTAGATATAAATGCAAAAGATTTAGAAGGAAATACAGTAAAACTTTCAGATTTTAATGGTAAGGTTATCATCTTAGATTTTTGGGCATATTGGTGTCACGTGTGCCACGAACAAAATCAAGAAGAATTTCCAATACTCAAAGAAAAATACAAAAATGAAGATTTTGTAATTATCAGCTATTCTGTTGATGTTGATTACGAAACTTGGAAAAAATCAAGTGAAGCTGATAGTATTGATTGGATAAACATTTCAAATTTAAGAGGAGTCAAAGACAAAGTTGTAGCTCAATATGGCGTCCAGGTATATCCAACAAGTTTTATTATTGATAAAGAAGGAAACCTTTTTAAAATTATGAGAGGATATGAAAAGGGCTTGATTGAAACTGAATTAGATAAACTATTTGATATAAAATAATTAGAAATTCGCTATCAACTCGCTATAAAATTTTATACGCAAATCAATTTTAGTACAAATCGAGAAACATTCAGTAAAAATATTGCTTTGGCTTAGAAATCTCTTTTTTTACATTGCCCAAATTATATGAAACCATTAGAGGTACTTAATTTTTAAATATCATTTATCTAATTTTCATAATTAATTCGACTTGCGTTAGGGATTGAGCGGTTTGTTTGAGCTCTTTTTTTGTTGCTTTTCGCAACCAAAAAAAGCGAGCCGCGAAAGCCCGACCCGCCAGCCGGCGGGGAACGCCCTAAAGCATCTTTTACAACTTAAAATTGCCGCATATTTTATATTGATAACGTGTTGATAAAAAATCTTTTTATAACAACATATTTAGAATATATTTGTAACTCATTCCATTAAAATAATCATCAATGAAATTTATAGTATCAAGTGGTCAATTATTAAAACAACTCCAAGTTTTGGGAGGCGTTATCAACAGCAACAACACGTTGCCAATTTTAGATAATTTCTTGTTCGAATTAAAAGAAAACGAATTAAAAATATCGGCTTCGGATTTGGAAACAATCATGAGCACTGTTATTGAAGTGGAATCGGAATCTGAAGGATCTGTAGCAATATCAGCACGTTTGTTGCTGGATACCCTAAAAACATTTCCAAACCAGCCTTTGACTTTCAAGACTGAGGAAAACAGCACCATTGAAATTAGCTCAAGCCACGGTAAATATGATATGGCTTATTTTGACGGCAACGAATTCCCGAAAGCGGTTACGTTGGAGTCGCCAAGCAGCACCACAATTCCGGGAGAAATTTTGGCTACAGCGATTTCTAAAACAATATTTGCCGCAGGAAACGATGATTTAAGACCTGTGATGAGCGGTGTGTTTTTTCAGTTTAATGCAAATAATTTAACTTTTGTGGCCACAGACGCCCACAAATTGGTGAAGTATTCACGAACTGATGTTACCGCAAACCAACCTGCGGAATTCATTATGCCAAAAAAACCATTAAACTTATTGAAGGGGATTTTAGCCGGTTCAAACAGTGATGTTACCATTGAATATAACGATTCAAATGCGAAATTTATATTTGACAATGTGGTTTTGGTTTGCCGTTTGATTGACGGAAAATACCCTAATTATGAAGCTGTTATCCCAAAAGAAAATCCGAATAAACTGATTGTTGACCGAGGCACTTTTTTAAACTCGGTAAAACGTGTGTCTATTTTCTCAAGCAAAACTACGCACCAAATTCGTTTGAAAATGGCTGGAACAGAATTAAATATTTCTGCGGAAGACATTGATTACTCAAACAAAGCTGAAGAGCGTTTGGCTTGCGATTACCAAGGCGACGATATGCAAATTGGCTTTAATTCACGTTTTTTAACCGAAATGTTGAGCAATTTAAACTCCAATGATGTGTTGATTGAAATGTCGATGCCAAACAGGGCCGGAATATTAACGCCAGCAGATGGCATTGAAGAAGGCGAATTTATTACCATGTTGGTGATGCCTGTGATGTTGAATAACTAGTTAACACATAAATCATTGATATTCGGAATAAAGATAAAAGACCGCTCCGCTATTAGAAAAAAGAATAGAGACATTTTATTGCGAAATTAAAAATCAATATTTTAAGATTTTTAAAAAATTATCAAATTATTATTTCACTAAATAGAAAACTTTAAAAATCCGCTTTTAGCGGATTTTTTTGTATTATTGTTTTAAATCCCTTTTATGAATTTTTTAGCCCATTTATATCTTTCCAAGGACAACAAAAATATTTTGATAGGGAATTTTATTGCCGATGCGGTGAAAGGCAAAAAGCACGAAAATTATCCGAAAGAAATTCAGGCAGGGATTTTATTGCACAGGCAAATAGACTATTTTACAGATACACATCCTATTGTTAGGCGAAGCAAACGCCGCTTGCATGAACGTTACGACCATTATGACGGTGTGATTGTTGATATTTTATATGATCATTTTTTAGCCAAGAATTGGTTGAATTATTCAGAAATTCCTTTAGAGATTTACGCCAAAAATGTCTATTCATTTTTTCAGGAAAATATTGGAATATTGCCTCCAGAAATGCAAAGATTGCTTCCTTATATGATTGACTATAATTGGCTGGTTGGTTATGCTTCAATTGCCGGAATCGAAAAAACCTTGATTGGAATGAACAAACGCACCAAAGGAATTTCAAAAATGGACTTGGCGACGGAAGATTTAATAAAACATTATGATGAATTTGAGCTGGATTTCACGGCTTTTTTCAATGATTTGATTGCATTTACTGATGAAAAAACCAAAGAACTATTATCTATATGAGAAAAACTATCACACTTATCGCCTTTATTTTTCTATTTGCACAATGCAAAGTAAAAACAATAGAAACTACAGAAACCAATAAAAACACCGGATTAATTGCCGACAGCGCAATGGTGGTAAGCGCCCGCGAAGAAGCCTCAAAAATTGGCGTAGCCATTATGAAAAAAGGCGGAAATGCCTTTGACGCGATGATTGCCACAGAACTTGCTTTGGCAGTTGCTTATCCTTTTGCCGGGAATATTGGCGGCGGCGGATTTATGGTTTACAGAACCTACGACGGCAAAACCGGAGCCTTAGATTACCGGGAAAAAGCACCACTTGCCGCTTCAAAAAATATGTATTTGGACGAAAACGGCAATATTATAGCAAATAAAAGCACCTTGGGCGCAATGGCTGTTGGAGTTCCGGGAACGGTTGACGGATTGTTTAAAGTCCATGAAAAATTTGGCAGCTTGCCTTTTTCAGATTTGATTCAGCCGGCCATTGATTTGGCCAATAAAGGCGTTGTGGTCACTGAAAAACAAGCGGAAAGACTGGCAACTTACAGACATTTTTTTTCTGAAGTCAATGATACCAAAATAATGCTGGACAATGATTGGAAAGAAGGCGACACCATTAAATATGTGATGCTGGCAAAAACCTTGGAGAGAATCAGGGATTTGGGCAGAGACGGATTTTACAAAGGAGAAACGGCAGAGATGCTGGTAAATTATGTTCAAAAGTTGGGAGGGATTATCACCAAAAAAGATTTGGAAATCTACGAAGCAAAATGGCGCAATCCAATAGAATTTTCTTATAAGGATTTGAAGATCATTGCTATGTCGCCACCATCAAGCGGCGGAATTTGCAACGCACAAATTTTTAAGGCGATTGAGCCGTTTGATCTTGCTTCTTTCGGCCATAATTCGTTAAAATACATTCAGCTGCTTACGGAAGCCGAAAGAAGGGCGTATGCCGACAGGTCGTTTTATTTAGGCGATCCCGATTTTGTGAAAATTCCGATTGACACTTTAATCTCATCAAAATATGTAAAAAACAGGATGGCCAATTTTTCATGGGAAAAGGCAACGCTTTCTTCAACTTTGCAGCACGGGAAAATTACCGGTTATGAAAGTGACGAGACCACGCATTATTCCATTGTTGACAAATATGGAAATTCCATTTCTGCAACCACCACTTTAAACGGCGCTTATGGTTCTAAAGTGTTTGTTTCTGAAGGCGGTTTCTTTTTGAACAATGAAATGGACGATTTCAGCTCGAAACCAGGAACGCCAAATATGTTTGGATTGGTTGGCGGTGATGCGAATTCCATTGCTCCCGAAAAACGTATGTTAAGTTCTATGACGCCAACCATTGTTGAAAAAAACAATCGGTTTTATATGTCGGTTGGCTCGCCGGGAGGTTCAACCATCATCACATCTGTATTGCAAACCATTTTAAACGTTTATGAATTCAATTTAAGCATGCAAGAAGCCGTTGATGCGCCCAGATTTCACCACCAATGGCTGCCTGATGTTGTTTCTTTTGAGCCAAAAGGTTTTGACAGTTTGCTGTTAAATCAATTACAACAAAAAGGCTATCAAATTAAACAGGAAAATTCGGTAATTTTGGGTAAAGTGGATGCGGTTTTGCGATTGCCAAACGGAAAACTGGAAGGCGGAGCCGATTATAGAGGCGATGACAAAGCGGCTGGATTTTAGCCCCCTAACCCCTGCCTCTCCGGCAGGCAGGCCCGAAGGGGGAACTCAGTTTGATATAACAAATTGCGTCTTTTAAAGATTTGTTTCTTCAATATATTTTAAAACTATAATTTATGTTTTCAATTTTTAAACTTAGATTTACAACAAAAATATTGCGCTATGAAAAATGAAATCGCCATTCCCGATGAAATAATTACCAATAAAATATATTTAATCAGGGAACAAAAAGTAATGTTGGACAGGGATTTGGCTGATCTATATAAAGTAGAAACCAAACAATTGAAGAGACAAGTTCGCAGAAACATAGAACGTTTTCCTGAAGATTTTATGTTTCAATTAAATAATAAAGAGTTTACAAATTGGAGGAGCCAATTTGGCACCTCCAATATTTCCGATAAAATGGGATTACGTTATGCTCCTTTCGCTTTTACTGAGCAAGCCTGTCCTGAGGAGCCGAAGGGGTGTCGCGATGTTGTCAAGCGTTTTAAGCAGCCAAACCGCCATCAAAGTAAATATTCAAATAATAAGGGTATTTACCAAATTAAGACAGATGTTTACCGATAATTTAAGCATTAAACTTGAAATTGCCGAAATAAAAAAGAATCTCTCCAATCAAAATAAAAATATAGAATTGGTTTTCAGCTACTTGGATGAATTGTTAGAAAAGAAAGAAAATGAAATTCCAAGAACAAAAATAGGCTACAAAAAAGATTAAAATTATATGGCAATTAAAACTTACATCGCACTTTTAAGAGGCATCAATGTTTCGGGCCACCATAAAATAAAAATGACCGATTTAAAGCAACTTTTTTTAGATTTAGGTTATCATGATGTTACTACATATATACAAAGCGGAAATGTAATTTTTAAGTCAAACATTAAGGAACCTATTCTTATTGAGAATACCATAATTTCAGCAATTTCAAAGTATTTTGGACCTGCTATTGAAGTGCTGATTTTAACCAAAAATGACTTAATCACTATTTTTAACGCAAACCCTTTTCTTGCCAAAGATCCAACAACGGATATTTCAAAATTACATGTGACTATATTAAATAACATGCCAGATTTAGATGGAATTCCAACTGTTGAAATTCTTGTAACAAACAGTGATGACGAATTTCAATTGATTGAAAACGCCATTTATTTATATTGTCCAAATGGCTACGGAAACACCAAACTTAACAACAATTTATTTGAAAAAAAATTAAAAGTATCAGCAACTACAAGAAATTGGAAAACCATTTCAAAACTGGTGGAACTTAGCAATCTATAAATTATCAAATCATTGAATTACCATATTTTAAATAAAGAAGTTCAAGACTTTATAAATTCAAATTTGAAATCGGATTTGACAAAACTGATTTTAAAAGGAAGTCCGTTTGCATTAGTTTCCACTCAGGAAATTGCAGAACAAATCCTGGCTAAAAACAGCTGTGAAAAAAAATTGCCGACTTGGTTTAATTCAGAAAATATCTACTATCCCAACAAACTGAACATTGAACAAACCTCTTCTGAAATTACTGCCAACTATAAATCTGATTTGGTTTCAGGAGAGTCCTTAATTGACATTACCGGCGGATTTGGTGTTGACGCTTTCTTTTTTTCACATAAAATTAAGAATATAACACATTGTGAAATTGCCGAAGAATTGTCGGCCATCGTTTCACATAATTTCAAACAGTTTAAAGTTAAAAATATAGCAACATATCTTGGCGACGGCATTGAATTTTTACAAAAATCCGAAGAGAAATTTGACTGGATTTACGCCGATCCTTCCCGCAGAAATGACGCCAAGGAAAAAGTTTTCTTGTTGAAAGACTGCTTGCCTAATATTCCTGAAAACCTAGATTTATTGTTTCAAAAAACCGACAATATACTATTAAAAGTTTCACCAATTTTAGATATCACAAGCGCCTTTAATGAGTTGAAGTTTGTAAAAGAAATTTACGTGGTTGCCGTTGAAAATGAAGTGAAGGAATTGTTATTTTTATTGAAAAAAAATTACACGCAAAATATTGATATTAAAACAATTAACTTCAACAAAGAAGAAATTCAACAATTTAATTTCAGCTTAAATGAAGATGTTTTTTCAACTTTTTCCGAACCAAAAAAATATCTTTTCGAACCTAATGCAGCCATTTTAAAATCAGGGGCTTTTCAACAAATATCGGCGCATTTAAAAATTGATAAATTACATCAGCATTCGCATTTATACACTTCCGATAAATTAATCGATTTTCCTGGAAGGAAATTTGAAATTAAACACGCGATATCTTACGACAAAAAGAAACTGCTGCAATTAATTCCTTCAAAAAAAGCAAATATCACCACGCGAAATTTCCCCGAAACCGTTGCGCAAATCCGAAAAAAAACTGGATTGAAAGATGGCGGAAATCAATATTTATTTTTTACCACCGATTTCAACAACAAACATTTGGTGCTCATTTGTGAGAAAACGTAAAAGTTGTATTAGCAAAAATCATTAAAATTTAGTATTTTTAGCCGTTTATACTGAATAAAATGGCAAATAAAAATATACGCTCGTTATCGTTTAGAAAGGAATTGGATGATAATTTGTTCGAAAATATCGCAGATTTATCGCATAAAAACGCTCCTAATTCCGATTTTCAGGAACTGGCAAAACGATTTATGATTGATGACTCCGTGATAGCAGGCACTGCTTCTTTTTACGATTTTACCAGAGAAAGCAATCGGAACAAAAAAATTCATGTGTGCAGCGGAACGGCTTGCATGGTTGCAAATACCCAAAATAAATTGCATCAGCATTTAGAAAAACATTTTGACAAAGAGGAAATCGGTCACGCTGCCTGCGTGGGACGTTGCCACACCAACAATGCGTTTATGTTTAACGGCAATACCTATTCGGCCAAAAATGAAGCTGAGTTAACCGATATTTTGTCACTTCGAGCCCTTCGACTTGGCTCAGGACAAGCAACGTCGAGAAGTCAAGAGAATATTTACAACATTGCTTGCAACACCACACCAATTTTAACGTCAAAAATTGAAGATATTGAAGCGTTTTATCAATTGGCTGAAATTCATAAAAACAATCCGAAACAGGTAATTCAGGAAATTAAAACATCGAATTTACGCGGCCGAGGCGGTGCCGGATTTCCGTTTTGGTTTAAATTGGATGCCGTTATTTCGGCTCCGCTCAATAACCCTATTTCGGGTTCCGTAAAAGAACCCTTCGACTCCGCTCAGGGTAAACAAAAATACATTGTTTGCAATGCCGATGAAGGTGATCCCGGCGCTTATTCTGATATGTATTTGATGGAACATCAGGCACATAAAGTGCTTTTCGGAATGTATATGGCTGGATTGACCGTCGGCGCAAATACCGGCGTTTTATACATCAGGGGAGAATATCCCGACTCCATTCGCATTGTTGGTGAAGCGATTGAATTTTTAAAAGAAAAAAATCTGATTGGCGATTTTAAATTCAAGATTATTCGCGGACAAGGTTCTTATGTTTGCGGGGAAGAAACTGCTTTATTAAGTTCCATTGAAGGTTTGCGTCCCGAAGTTCGTGTTCGTCCGCCCTATCCCGCCCAATATGGTTTGTATGGAAAGCCTACCGTTTTAAGCAATGTGGAAACATTTGCGAACATTCATTGGATTTTGGAAAATGGCGGAGAAGCTTATGCGGCTTTGGGAACAAAACAATCTACCGGAACAAAACTGGTTTCCTTGGACAGTTTTTTCAACTCGCCAGGAATGTATGAAATTGAAATGGGAACGCCTTTAAAAACTATTTTTGAGGTTTTTGGGAACGGATTAAAGTCGGAAATAAAAGCATTTCAAATAGGAGGGCCTTTGGGCGGCATTGTGCCTTTTGATAAAATTAAAGATTTAACGTTGGATTTTGAATCGTTAAACAACCACGGATTTTTATTGGGCCACGCAAGTGTGGTTTCCATTCCAAAAGATTTTCCGATGATTCAGTTTCTGGAACATTTAATGGAATTTACTGCGGATGAATCCTGCGGAAAATGTTATCCGTGCAGAATCGGTTCTTTTAGAGGCATGGAAATGCTTCAAAAAGCGCAACATGAAAACTATAAAATTGACCGTCAGTTATTTGATGATTTGTTGGAAACTTTGGAAATAGGGTCACTTTGCGCATTAGGCGGCGGAATTCCGTTGCCGGTAAAAAACGCCTTGCAATATTTTGAGGAAGAGTTGAAACAGTATTTTAAATAGAGTTTAAAAAAATTATTACACAAAGACACCCAGAGTAACACAAAGATTCACAAAGAAAAATGACTGAAAACGAAATAGCAAGTATTATTATTGGAAAAGCAATAGCTGTCCATAGAGAACTTGGGCCTGGATTGTTGGAATCAACATATCAGGAATGTCTTTTTTATGAATTAAAAAATAGCAATTTATTGGTTGCAAAAGAAATAGCATTGCCCATAATTTATAAAGATATTAAATTAGATCACGGATACAGAATTGACTTATTAGTTGAAAATAAAGTGGTTATTGAAATAAAAACGGTAGAATTTTTAAATGATGTACATACAGCACAAATTCTGACTTATATGAAACTGGGTAATTATAAATTAGGATTATTATTGAATTTTAATGTAAAACTTTTAAAAGAAGGCATCAAAAGATTTAAACTTTAAAATCTCCGTGAATCTCTGTGATTCTTTGTGAATCTCAGTGTAACAAAAAATGAAAATCATGAAAGCATTTATAAACAACATCGAACACGAATTCTTGCAAGGGGAAACCATGCTGGAATTTGTCAGAAGAATTGAGGAAAACAAAAATGCCATTCCGACTATGTGCCAGGATGACCGATTGGAAAATTTTGGTTCGTGCAGGGTTTGTTCTGTTGATGTGGCGCGTGAAAAAGACGGTTTAACAAAAACTTTGGCTTCTTGCCACACGCCTATTTCTGAAGGATTGTATATTTATCCAAACACAGAAAAAATGAAACGCCTTCGTAAAAATATAGTCGAATTGGTATTGACCGATTATCCTGCAGATAAAGTTTTTCCATCCGCAGGAAAAAAAGCAACGCCATTTCAAGAAACTATTGCACAAATTGGAATTCCGAATATCCGTTATCCTCAAGGAAAAAATCATTTAGATATTCAGCCTGACAGGGCGCATCCTTATATAAAATCGGATTTATCGCAGTGCATCAATTGTTTTAGATGCGTAAGAGCTTGTGAAGAAATTCAGGGAGAAATGATTTTGGGAATGTCGGGTCGCGGATTCGCAACCAACATTATCAAAGGTTTCGACACCACTTTTAACGAATCGGCCTGTGTTTCTTGCGGCGCCTGCGTACAAACTTGTCCAACCGAAGCTTTGACCGATAAATATGAAACCAAAACCTTAATTCCAGATAAAACCGTAAGAACCACCTGTACCTATTGCGGCGTTGGCTGCCAGTTGGAAGTGGCCGTTATCGATGGAAAAATCAGGGGAATTCAAGCCCCGGAAACTGCTGAAGTAAATCAGGGACATACCTGTTTAAAAGGCCGTTTTGCATTTCAGTTTTACAACCATCCTGATAGGTTGCGGGAACCTATGATTAAAAAGAACGGCAAATTTGAAGTGGTCACTTGGGATGAAGCTTATGATTTTATAGTTTCAAAATTAATTGACATCAAAAATAAATATGGCGCAGATGCCATTGGCGGAATTTCTTCATCGCGAGCAACCAACGAAGAAAATTATTTAATGCAAAAAATGATTCGTGTAGCTGTTGGCACCAACAATATTGATGGCTGTGCACGTGTTTGCCACGCTCCTACTGCCTTCGGAATGCAAAAAGCGTTTGGAACCGGCGCTGCCACAAACTCCATAGAAGAATTAAAACTATCCGATGCAATTTTCTTGTTTGGGGCAAACCCGATAAAAGGCCATCCGGTAACGGGCGCAAAAATTAAGCAGGCTTTTATGAAAGGCGTCACTTCCATTGTTGTTGACCCAATCAGAACGAGTTTGGCAGATTTGGCGACTTATTTTCTTCAGATCAGGCCGGGAACCAATGTGGCTGTTCTAAATATGATGTCATATTATATCATTAAAGAAGGATTGGTGAATCAGCATTTTATTGATTCTTATACGGAAAAATATGAGGAATTTAAAAGCCATGTGGAACATCTAAATATGGATGAACTGGAAACACTTACCGGAGTTTCCAAAGAATTGGTTAAAGAGGCTGCGATTGCTTATGCATCTGCAGAGAGAGCGATGGAATTTCATGGTTTGGGGGTAACGGAACATTTTCAGGGAAGCAAAACGGTGATGTTGTTGTCTAATTTAGCGATGATGACAGGGAATGTTGGACGAAATGGCGTTGGTTTAAATCCGTTGCGCGGACAAAATAATGTTCAGGGCTCAGCCGATATGGGCGTACAACCGCATCAGGGAGCTGGTTATATGGATGTCAGCAAACCCGATGTTCAGCAGTATTATGCACAAAAATACGGGATTGAAAAAATGCCGGAAAGTACAGGATTGAAAATTCCGCAAATGCTGGATGCAGCCATCAACGGTAAAATTAAAGCCTTGTATATTATGGGAGAAGACACCATTATGACCGACCCGAATTCCTACCACAGCATAAAAGCTTTTGAAAAATTAGAATTGATTGTGGTGCAGGAATTATTTATGACCGCAACATCAGAAATGGCTGATGTGGTATTGCCGGCTTCCTCCTATTTTGAAAAGAACGGCACTTTTACCAACGGAGAACGTCGCGTGCAACGTGTAAATAAAGTGATTGAACCTATAGGAAACACAAAGCCTGACGGACAAATTATCATTGATGTGATGAGCCGATTGGGATACGACCAACCGACCGGCCTGACTTATGATGCCGCAAAAGTGATTGAAGAAATTGCCGATGTTATTCCTTTTATGAAAGGGTTGACTTGGGACAGATTGGGTGATAACGGACTGCAATGGCCAATTAAAGAAGACGGAACCGATACAAAAATGCTTCATATTGGTGGCAATTTCAGAAAAGGAATAGGAACTTTTCATCATTTTGATTTTGAAGAATCACCGGAAATTGTTTCTCACGGAAAAAATTATCCGTTTATACTGACTACTGGGCGAGAACTGGAACATTACAATTCGGGCACCATGACACGCAGAACCGACAATCAGCTCATTTTGGGAGAAGACATTTTAGAAGTGCATCCAAAAGACGCAATGGCGAAAGGAATTAAAGATGGTGACATTGTTAGCCTGTTTTCCGACAGAGGTAGCGTTAACATTCCTGTAAAATACGCCAAATCGGTAAAAAGAGGCATTTTAAGAACGACTTTTCACCAACCTGAAGTATTTATCAATTTAATCACAGGAAGCGTTGGAGACAAAGACACTATGACTCCCGAATACAAAGTGGTTGCCGTTGATTTTGAAAAAATTTAAAATTGAGGCAATGGGCAAAAAAGGCAATAGGGAACAGTCCGAAGACCGAAGACGGAAGACCGAAGTTCAAAAAGAGAATAAGAAATAGGCAAAATGGATTTTTGATTTACGATTTACGATATCAGATTTACAATGTTAAATATTGAGTTCACTCTGAAAAGTGGCTAATGCTAAAAAATCAGTTTTCCCCAACCCTAAAGCCCGCCTACGGCCAGCAGGCTTGCCTACCGGCAGGTAGGGGTGACTGATTTTCAGTAACTTCTCCCTTTAGGGCAGGGGTAAAAAGTTGCTGAAAATTGAATATTGGACTTAGCGGAGCGGACTCAATATTAAATGTTAGGAATTTCTTCCGTCTTCGGTCTTCGGACTTCGGACTTTTTAACTTTTAACTTTCAACTTTAAAACTTTTCAACTAATAATAAATGCAGACATTAAATTACGAAGGTTTACAACTGACAAACGGGGTTCCGCAAAAAGTAACCGATACTTTGGTGGTTGAGGCTGCTTTGCAAATAAATATAAATAATGAACCATACACGGTGGTTATGCGAACGCCGGGAGACGATTTTGAGTTGATAAGAGGTTTGTTATATGCGGAAGATATTTATAAGGGAAAAGAAAATTTGGTGATTGAAGTCGTTGAAAAACGCGAAAACGGGTTTTCAATACTAAACGTTACCATCAATAAAAAAAATCTCGGTAAAGGATATTTAAACAAACGCACCTTGCTTTCTGTATCCTCATGCGGCATTTGCGGCAAACAAAAATTGGAAGACATTAATTACAGTGGCGTCAAATTAGTCAACAACGCTATTTTCGACATCACAAGATTGTCGGCAATGTTTGATGAAATGAAATTGAAACAAGAAACATTTGAAATATCCGGAGGATCTCATGCTGCTGCCATTTTTAATAAAGATTATGAAATTATTTCTTTAAAAGAAGATATTGGAAGACATAACGCAGTTGATAAAGTTGTAGGAGAATTGCTACATGTAAATCAATTAAAGGAATCTTTTGTGATGCTGGTAAGCGGAAGGGTTTCTTACGAAATTATTTCAAAAGCCTTTATCGCTAAAATTCCCATTGTGGTCGCTGTCTCAGCCTGTTCCACTTTAGCGGTGGATTTTGCCAAAGAATTTGGCATTTGTTTGATTGGTTTTTCACGCGGCAACAAAGCGACTGTTTATGCTGAATAAGTTGGAAGACCGAAGACGGAAGACGGAAGACGGAAGACGGAAGACGGAAGACGGAAGACTGAAGTTCAGGAAGATCATTGATAACAAATACCAAAAATTCAAAATACATCCCCTACTAGTGCGAGCTCAATGTCATTCAGTTAAGGTGTTGCCGCCTCTTTTTTGTCCTTCCGAGGTACGAGGAATCTCATAATTGTTAGCTAATTTGATGTGATTCCTCCTTTGTCGGAATGACAAATATATCCTTAACTTAATGGTATTGCCCGCGAGCTTCCAGCTCGTGACTACGAAAATTAACTTTAATGGAAGCACGAGCGAGACGCTCGGGCAAGCATGGGGGTTAAACCTAAGATCCCGCTGAAAAAGCGGGATTAGTTCAACTTTCAATTTTTAGTGCGTCTTACAGACTTCTCAAAATTGAGTTTCACTAACAAACTGCACGATTTCATAAACAAAACGCATCTTTTTAATAATATTTTGCAAAATATGTTGCATAATTAAAATCTTTATTTTACATTTGTGCCATAAGAGCGTCCCTAAGATTGCAAATTTTTACGGAGAGGGTTTGCAATTAGTTGATTTGGGCGATAAAAATACCCGTTTTTATCCCTCAAAAATCAATTTTAGCTTTTAAAATCTCCAAAATAGTAGTTTTATTTGATAAAATTTAAGAGTATTTTAACTTTTTTATTTAAGGCTGAGGTCTTGTAAAATAAGGGAAAAATAGCTTTTCGAACCCCATTTTTCTAAAATTTTTTAGAAAAAATGTGGGATTTTTTTGTCTTTATGTTAGATTTATTATATATTTGATGTTCTTACTAATCATTTAATTCTTATTTAACATGAAAAAATTAAAATTAATTTTCGGATTGCTTATGGTTGCTGCTTTTGTGGCCGTTACTGTATTAAGCTATACTTCTAAAGATAGCCAAGCTATTTTAAAATCAGAATATATTATTCCTAGAAACGGATAATAGTTATTTAAAAAAACATTTAATTATTTTTAATCAATGCAAACCACAATAATTAATTTATTGTGGTTTTTGTGTTGCATTTAAGTTGCATATTCCAATTAATTGAATTATATTTGATTTCTAATAACCCCTATTCAATGATGAAAAACAACAAAAGAACATCCTTGTTACTTAGTAGTTTGATGGTGATATTTATCATTATTACTCCGTATTTATTATATTTTTACAAAAGTTTTCCTGCCGATTTGGAAAATTACAAAACATTCTTTGGGGTAATAAAAGGGGGTTATTATGGTACAGTCCGGATGTATTTTCACTCCTTTTTTTCTAAATTTGTTCCATTATTGCTTTTATTTGTTTGGTTTATCACCAACAAAAATTGGTGGGTACATGCGCTGATTATTCCTATAACCGTTTATTTATTCCAGTTAATTTCAGTCGTTAATGACAGTGAAGTTTATATGGATGAAGTTGAATTTATTTACACGGTTCCATTTTTGGTGGTTATTTTTGTCATTCTTTACTTTATCAGAAGCAAAATATCCATTTATATACAGGCGGTAGACTTAAAAAAGGAAATGGACGATAGTATGAAAACACCCAAAAAATTTGGGTAATAACCCCAAAAATAAAAACCCCAAAATAACCCCGCAAATTTTAACAGTTATTAATTATTATTTGTTACCCCGCAAATTTTGGCGTTTTAAAATTGGGATTCATGGAAAAAGACATAAATTATCTTGCCTTTCAGTTAGCGCAACATGAAAAAAAGATAGCTTCACTTGATGAAAAAATAGCTTTTTTAAATAAATTGTTGGTACTGGTTAGTGTGGTGATGTTGTTTATTTATATCTACAAATAATTCCCCATCCATAAATGATTGTCACTTGTCGGGTTGCATAAATAATATCTTAAAGAAAGCCAAACAATAAAAAACCTTAATCAAATTAGAAAGGCTTTTTAACTTTCTTTTCACTTTAAACCATCAAAATTTAGTTAAGTTTACCAATTGCAATACAGATGCAGAACATCTTCCTGTTTGCTAAAGCCAGAAATAAAAGATTCCTTTCCAAAGATTTTAAAATTATAGAACAATAATTTCGCTTTTTTAATATGGCCTCTAAAAAGACACATTATTATAAATTTGCAACACTCGTTGGTATATTGATAATTGTATTAAGCACCCGCGCTTACTGTACATCGAGGGAAGTTGACAGCATACTTGAAAGAAATAAAACTATTGGCAAAAGCAATCCAATTAAGAATAATGTTTCCTTAGAGGAAAATATTGTGAACTTTGGAATGAAATTATTGGGCACACCTTACGTTGCAGCAGGTAACGGCAAGAATGGATTTGACTGTTCAGGGTTTGTTCACTATGTTTTTAAGCATTTTGAAATTCAGGTTCCGCGAAGTTCATCGCAATTTAAGAATTTTGGTGTTGAAATCGCTATTGACAGTGTAAGAAAGGGAGATATTCTGGTGTTTTTGAGTCCTAGCCGAAATGTGATTGGCCATGTGGGTATCGTTACAAATCCGAAAGGAAATGAAAGTGATTTTATCCACGCATCTTCTGGTCGTGAAATGAAGGTGATTGTTACAAATTTGAAAAAAGAGAGCTACACGCGCAGATTTGTAAAAGCAGTAAGGGTCTTGTAAATCTTTTGATGTAAAAAAACTTCAAAAGAGTAAAGTTGCCCTGAATAATGAAAGAACAATTCTGCTATCAATAATTCAGATAAATTTATAATTGATTAAAAAAATGAGCGCGATATGCTATCTAGCTCATTTTTATTAATTTGTTGTTAAGCTATTAGGCAGCTTTTTTAGACTTTCTGTAAAGGAAAGAATTGTATAATTTTCTTTTGGCAAAATTAGATCGCTGACCGCTATTCACGAATTTGGTAAAAAGGTTTTGGTTTACGCCAAAATATTCATACGTGGTTCCGCAAGCAAACGTAATTTCCAAGAGCATACTTTTATGATGAAAGTTCTCAATTTTAGATTCAGCAGTTAAGCTTGCGTATTCTATTAGATTAGACTCTTTGGTTTCGGGAGCTATACTTACTAAAAAATGATAGGCATCAATAATTTTTGTACTTACGATTCCTGCTTCATGCTTTTTTTCTTCGTCCTGAAATTTATCAGGATGCCATTCTTTCACCAATCCTCTATAAGTAGTTTTCAGTTCTTTTAGATCAATTTCTCCTTCTATCTTAAATATTTTTTTGTACTCGTTGATACGCTTCATAAATAGTGTTTTCAAATTTCGTGCAAATGTATTCATATTATCTGAATAAAGCCTTTCATTTTTAAAATTGAGATTGGAGACGGAAATTAAATCAATGATAAATTTGGTGAAAGATTTGGAATCAGTTCAATTTTGTTGACCGATTTGTTGACCTATCATAGGTCTTGCTGAAAATATATAAATATACTTATATTCAGTGAATTAGATTGGTTTTTATTTGGCAAAACGCATAGGATTCCTTGTTTTTATGGCTAAAAGTTTGCACTTATACTCAATTACATATCCCAAAATCAGTTAGATATTTTTAACTTCAAAACAATATTTAAAAGCAAATTGGATCCCAATAGTAGATGGTTAAAATGGCGAAACTCCTTGATTGGCATATTTTTAAATGATTTCTTGCGCAATTGTCAGCACTGGTATTTTTGATTTGGTGTCTGTTTTATGGCGATTTTTGAAAATCCATTTTTTCACCATCAATACCTATTTCAATGTGATCTTTTTTAACCCTTTCACATCAACATAAGCCAATCAGGTATAACAGGAAAATGTAAAAATGTCTTTCACTAACGTTAATCGTTCTGATGAAAATCTTTTATTGTAAATTCTGTTTAGTTCATCTTCAGTAAGAAAATCTCTTTCCACTTTTTTTCATTTTTTCCTTCATGTTGGCTCTTATTGTTCCAATATTCAGGATTTATAAACAGCCCTGTAGCAAATTGTTTTCTTTTCTTATTGAAAGTTAATCTACAATATAATGGTGCTTTTCCATCATTTCTATCACTATTTCCTCCAATAACAAACAGTACTCTAAGTTTATAGCTGTTCATAATTTGTGAATTTTAAAATGGTTTATAATTTTCAATAAAGACTGCTGCCTTTTTTAAAATAGTGTTGCCTTTTTTGATACCTATTAAAATAGAGAATTGTAGAATTTGGATATTCTGCAAAATTGAGAAATGCAGTAAAACAAGTAGTTTTGTAAAATAAATGACAAAAAAATCCTACTATTTCTAGTAGGATTTTCCTTTGGTGGGCAATGAGGGGTTCGAACCCCCGACCCCCTCGGTGTAAACGAGGTGCTCTGAACCAGCTGAGCTAATTGCCCTAAGCGGTTGCAAATATATAACTTGATTTTGTTTTAAACAAAGCTTTTTTATAAAAATAATAAAATATTTAACAGATTTTCTCAAAAAAATACGATTTGCTGTGAGAATCGTAAAAAAGCGCCGAACCAATTGGTTCAGCGCCACTATTTTAATGAAATGTTATTTCTGTAGCGATGGAACATTTCTATAAATGCTGTCTCCATGTCCTGCAAATAATTTAGCATATTTTTTGAAAAACTCCTCTCCTTTGGCTTTATCAGTCCAATGTGCATCTTCCAGCTTTGTGTTTTCGGCAAAAGCTTTCTCGATGTCAGCTAAATTGTCAAAAACGGAAACTTCCAACACATCACGACTGTTGGCACCGTACCGGTGTCTCATGGTAAAAAAACCTTTAACATAAGCATTTTTCATGGTCACATTGTCAAAATATTCCCTGTAACCGGAACCGCCAGTGCTCGATTTATTCTTCTTAACATAATAAATCAAAGGTTCTTTTGAATCGGTTTTTACCGGTTTGGTATAATTCATGGAAGCATAAATTTCATCGCTGTGTTTGGTGGCATAATAGCTGTTTTGCTTGTCGAAAAAAGCGGTTCTTTTGGCTTCATCCGGCCAGGCTTCCATCACTAATTTGTTGGTGACCTCGTTTGCCTTTTCAATATCTTCCCAGGAATTGAAAACCGACACCGATAAAATTTCAGAATCATCGGGCGTAAAAAAATGCATATAGTAACCCGAGCCAATAATTAAATTGTTTTTTGCTGTTACTTTATTGTAATATTCTTCCTCGGTTTTTCGCCAATCGGTAAAATCCACATTGGGATCGCTGCTCCTATGCAGTGTTGTAACGGTTAAAAAAACAGGTTTAAATTCGGCAGTTTGCGTTTGTTGGCCAATGGCCTTTGAAGTAAACAAAAATAGGAATACAAATATTCCAAACGAAAAGTTTTTAATAGTCTTCATTAGTAGATAAATTAAGTTAGTAGTCAGTAAAATCAGAAATTCAATTCAGCCATAGAAGCCAAATTAAATGGAAACAAAATAATTTAAAAAGGTTAATAATAATAAACAATGTATGAGGTTTACTTTAGCAATATGGAGTTTAAATTGCTATAAAGGTCTGTCACTAAACAAGTAACTATGCTATAATAAGGTAAATATAATATTTTTTGGTATACAAAAACGATAAAGTCACCAAAATAATTAGTGCTTCTTCAGGATATCCGAATTAATGGATTTTTGTTTACACCACCTCTGCAACCACAAAAGTGCTTCCGCCAACATAAATTAAATCATTATTTTTGGCAAGCTCCAACGCAGTTTCATAAGCGGATTGCACAGAATTATAGGCTTTGCCAACCAATTGAAATTTGGCGCATTGTTGCTGAAATTCAACTTCATCCAAACCTCTTGGAATATTGGGTTTACAAAAATAATAGGTGGCATTTTTTGGAAACAATGGCAAAACCAATTTTAAATCTTTATCATTTACAACCCCCAAAACAATGTGAAGCTGCTCAAATGTTTCTTCCTGAAGTTGTTTGAGCACATATCGCAATCCTTCGGCATTGTGGGCGGTGTCGCAAATTACTTTTGGCTTATCGTTTAAAACCTGCCATCTGCCTAAAAGTCCGGTGTTTTTAACCACTTTAAGCAAACCGTTTTTTATATTTTTTTCTGAAATAACAAATCCTTTCGATTTTAAAACTTCGATGGTTTGCAATACCGTTTTAATGTTGTGGATTTGATAAGATCCTTTTAAATCTGAAGTATAAACACTACCCTTGTTGTTTGCGGCCAAAAATAAGGCAGCTGATTTTTCTTTGGCAATTTTCTCAAAAACCGGCATTGTTTCTGCCTGATATTCACCAATAACCACCGGAACCTTATTTTTGATGATTCCTGCTTTTTCAAAAGCAATTTCGGGCAGTGTATCTCCCAAAAATTGCATGTGGTCGTAGCCTATATTCGTAATTACTGAAACTTCGGGCGTGATAATATTTGTGGAATCAAGCCTTCCTCCCAGCCCAACTTCCACAACGGCAACATCCACTTTATGTTTGGCAAAACAGTCGAAAGCCAAACCCACGGTCATTTCAAAAAATGAAAGATTGTTGGCCTCAAAAAAAGATTTGTTGTTTTTTATAAAATGCACAACCTCCATTTTTTTGATGCATTTTCCGTTGATTTTAACGCGCTCCCTAAAATCCTTTAAATGCGGTGAGGTATACAAACCAACCTTGTAGCCCGCTTCCTGCAATACAGAAGCCAGCATGTGGCTTGTGGAACCTTTTCCGTTGGTTCCTGCCACGTGAATGCTTTTAAAAGCAGATTCAGGGAAATTAAGGTGTTTGGAAAGTGCTATGCTGTTGGTTAAATCTTTTCTGAAGGCTGTTTCGCCTTGCCTTTGATACATGGGCAATTGCAAAAACATCCACTTTAGGGTGTTTGAATAATCCATTAAAAGTTATTGAGACAATGAAAATCTGTATTTTATAACGCCAATTTGTTTGGAAGGCGCATTTGGATCGGGCTGCCAAGTGGTTTTTAAAGCAGCTTCTTTTGCCTGCGACAGCAAACAAGCAGCGGTATTGGTTGATCCTTTTACCCCAGGCGTTGCATTGATCACTTTTCCAGAATTGTTCACTTCAATACTCACAACCACCAATCCTTCTTCATCACAAATATAATCAGGTTTTGGCCTGCTGATGGGTTTTCGGTTGCCCAATTGGTAATCGCCACCGCCGCCTCCTGCGCCATTTCCATAGTAGCCACTTGCGTTGGGATCGCCTGTTATTTTTCCTTTGTCTCCTGCAGTATTGTCATTTCCTTGTCCGCCTGTTGCTGTTCCGCTCGAATTGCTCACGCCTCCAATTAAAGCATCCAGTTTTTTTCTTTTTTCAAGCTCTTCAGCTTGTTGTTTTGCAATGGCTTCTCGTTGTATTCTTTCTTTTCGGGCAACTTCATCGGCTATCTTCTTTGCTTCCAATTGTTTTTTTATCACAATAGCGTCTTCCCTGTCTTGCGTAAGCACTTCTTCCGCAATTTTCGGGGCAGCTTGTGTTACTTGCTCTTTAACGGCTTCTTGCTGTTCTTGAACTTCTTCTTGGGAAGCTGCTGGCCGTAATGCTTCTGTAGGCTGAATATCGCCTTGTCCAACTTCAGAAGTTCCAAAATTTAAGGCAATTCCAAATTCCTCAGGTGGATCCAAATAGGTCAATCCGATGAAAAACAACGCAACCACTATCAAGCTCATTACCAAACTTGTTAATGCAGCGGACTTTCGTTTATAATCGGTATCTAAAAAATTTGACATACTTTTTATTTTGGGCGAACAGCCAATATTACTTTATATCTGTTTCGGTTTGCAATATCCATCACTTTTACTGCTTTTTCAATAGGAACACCTTCTTCAGCTCGTAAAACAATGGTTGGTTCCTCTTTACCTGCCAATAATGCAAGCAAATCTTGTTCCAAAATTTCTTCATCCACCAATTTATTGTCAATATAAAATGCCAGATCCTTTGTAATGGTTACTGAAGTGGCTTTCTTATTTTCGGTAATGCCGCTTGCTTTTGGAAGTAAAATATCCAAAGCACTGGTGGTGACCAACGTTGAAGTGATCATAAAAAATATAAGCAACAAAAAAACAATGTCCGTCATAGACGACATACTAAATTCCGGACTTATTTTATTTCGGCCTCTTATATCCATACTATTTTATTTAAAGATTGAAAAAATGGAAAAAATTAAATATTAGATATTAGATATTAAAAGTTAAATGTAAAGTTCTTAACTTTCTCTTCTCTTTATCCTATTTTTTCTTTTTTAATATTGATTGCGTTAAACCGGTTCGTTTAGCAAATCTAAAAATTCTACCGAATGTGCTTCCATTTCATACACCACTTTATTGGTTCTAACCACCAAATGGTTGTATTGAATATAGGCGATGATTCCCACTATTAAACCTGCAACCGTGGTGGTCATCGCAGTATACAATCCGTCAGAAAGCATTTTTATGTCTATTTGTCCGCCGGCATTCGCTATTTGGTGAATGGCGATAATCATCCCAATCACAGTTCCTAGAAACCCTAACATTGGTGCTGCGCCTGCAATGGTGGCCAACACACTTACGTTTTTCTCGAGTTTGTAAATTTCCAATCGCCCTGCATTTTCAATGGCTGTATTGATATCGGCCAAAGGTTTGCCAATACGGGAAATCCCTTTTTCAATCAACCTTGCTGCCGGAGAATTGGCTTGGGCGCACAAAACCTTAGCAGAATCCAATTTTCCGTGAGACACATAATCCCTGATTTGATTCATAAAATTGCTGTCGGTTTTTGAAGCTGCTTTTATGGCAAAATAACGTTCAAAATAAATATACAACGCAACAGTTAACAAAACTAAAAGTATGGCAATGATTATTTGGCCTCCCAAACCGCCATCCATAATAAGATTGTAAACAGAAAGCGACTTTTCTTGGGGAACTGTCTCCTGTAAAACTTGAGTTGGATCTTGTATAACTTGCGCTGGATCTTGTATCATAATTAAAACGTTGTTTATTTTTTTAGTTTTAGTTTTAGTTTTATTTTCATAAACGAAAATAAAAATTTAAAATTGTATATCCTTTTTTATAAAAATATTGGTATAAATCAATCTTCTATGCCATTACATATTAAAATTTCGAATTAACATAAAAGCTATTGCCCCGGAAACAAACCCTATTGCAGCCAGCCAAGCGATATTTTTTAAGTACCACATAAAATTAATTTTCTCCATTCCCATAGCCACAACACCGGCTGCAGAACCTATAATTAACATACTTCCGCCTGTTCCTGCAGAATAGGCCACAAAATGCCAAAGTGAATCGTCAATATCATTATGAAACATTCCAATACTTGCGGCAACTAATGGAACATTATCTATCACAGAAGAACTAAACCCCAATATTAATACAACCAAATCAGGATTAGGGATAGTTACTTTAAGCCATTCGGAAAATTGAAATAACATCCCAACGGATTCAAGGGCAGCGACAGCCATCAATATCCCAAGAAAAAATAAAACACTTGGCATTTCTATTCGCGAAAGTGATTTATGAATAGGGCTGAGTTGACTCTTTTCACTCTCTAAAGTTGTGAATTCCATTTTTTTTAGGCTTAAAATCTCAGCAAATATGGCCACAATTGCCAGTGATAACATCATACTTAAATAAGGTGGTAAATGAGTAATCGTTTTAAAAATAGGCACAAAAACAATTGCTCCCATACCTAAATAAAACATAATATTTCCGTATTTCGAAGATGGTTTATCCTCAATAACAACCTGCTCAATATTGCCTTTGAAGATTGGCAGATATGAAGCAATAAACGCAGGTATAAAAATGGATATAACGGATGGAATAAATAAATTTGTAATTAAATTTACTGTCGTAACTTTATTGGCAATCCATAACATTGTAGTTGTAACATCGCCAATTGGTGACCAGGCACCTCCTGCATTTGCAGCAATTACGATTAAACTTGCATACCAAATTCGGAGTTCACCTGTTTTTACTATTTTCCTGAGGATAGAAATTAATATGATGGTGGTGGTTAAATTATCTATTACTGCTGAAAGAAAGAACCCAATAATGCAAAATACCCAAATGAGTTTCCGCTTACTCTCAGTTTTTACAAATCCTTTAATCACCGAAAAACCATCAAAATGATCAATAATTTCAACAATGGTCATAGCGCCTACCAAGAAAATTAAAATTTCCGCGGTTTTTCCAAAATGATGCAACAATGTTTCCTCAAAGTTGGCCGGAACTAATATTTTGAGGGCTTCATCTACGGCGTAAATGTCAAATTGACCAATTGAAATTACGGCCCACATAATTACCATCATAATTAATGCAGGAATCAGCTTATCTATTTTTATGGAATGTTCCAGAGTTATAGACAAATAACCCAAAATGAAAATTAAAATTAATATACTCTCCATAGGTTAAATTTAATAATTTTTAATTAGTTTGAATCGTAAAATAACCAATATTAAAGTACCCATACCGGCATATAATAAATTGCATATTATTTTGGTGGACTAATGCGGCAAATTTTAATAAAAAGAACTCTTAAACATAAAACACCAGAGATACATCTCGGGTCACTATCCTTAAAAAGTTAAATTCCTTATCAACATAAATGCAATTGCCCCGGTAACAAACCCTATTGCTGCCAGCCAAGCGATATTTTTAAAGTACCACATAAAATTAATTTTTTCCATTCCCATAGCCACAACACCTGCTGCAGAACCAATAATTAACATGCTTCCGCCTGTTCCTGCAGAATAGGCCACAAAATGCCACAGATAATCATCCATTGGTTCATTAAACATTCCCATACTGGCCGCAACCAAAGGAACATTGTCAATCACTGCTGAACCCACACCCAAAGCCATCACCACAATATCAATATTCGGCACTACTGCTTTCAAGGATTCTGCACCAATAAATAAAATTCCTAAAGATTCTAAGGCAGCCACAGCCATTAATATTCCGAAGAAAAACAATACGCTTGGCATTTCTATTCTTGACAAAGACTTGTGCACTGGGCTGTGGTATCCAACCGGATTGGCATCTTCCGTGACAACAACACTTGAAAGCGTAAATTGAAATCGGCTATATATTTCAGCAAAAATACCCACAATTGACAATGACAGCATCATACCAACATAAGGAGGTAAATGGGTAATTGTTTTAAATATTGGCACAAAAATAATGGCGCCCAATCCTAAATATAACATTCTTGCGCCATATTTATTTTTACTGCCTTCCAAATTATCAATAAAGCCATTGTCAACATCTCCTTGAAAAGGTTTCAAAAACGAAGCAATAAATACAGGAACCACCATACATAGTAGGGATGGAATAATCAAATATTCCATCAATTTTGCTGCTGAAACTTTTTTGGCAATCCAAAGCATAGTTGTGGTAACATCTCCAATTGGAGACCAAGCACCACCGGCATTTGCGGCAATAACAATTAAACTCGCAAACCACAAACGCGTATTTTTATCCTGTATTATTTTTTGAAGAATGGTAATTAAAACAATGGTAGCCGTTAAATTGTCAATAATGGAGGAAAGAATAAATGCCAAAAACGCAAAAATCCACAACAATCTTTTTTTACTTTTTGTTTTAACGAAATTTTTGATGGTTGAAAATCCGTCAAAATAATCAATAATCTCAACAATGGTCATGGCACCCAACAAGAAAAACAAAATCTCAGCGGTTTTCCCCAGGTGGTGCAGCAGTGTTTCTTCCAGTAAATGATGTCTTTCTTCCAGTGAAAACCCATTAAAACCCTCAATAAGTTTATGCGCAGAAGAATCGAACCAATTAGGAACTGTATCAATTCCAAAAGAAACCAAAGCCCATAAAATTGCCATCATAGCAAGAGCGGGAATTAGTTTATCCAGCTTTAAATTATGTTCAAGGGCGATTGCTGCGTATCCTAAAATGAAGAATATGATAATGATTGTTTCCATGTATTATTGTATTATTTAAAGTTTAAATTAGTTGTTTTAATGCGATTTCAAAGGCTGTTTTACAAATCTGTTTTTTATCTGAATTTCTTTTATGGGTATTTTCCAATGCTTTTTTTATGGTATTTGAAATGTCGCTAAAAATAGCGGCATCTTTCATAGGCAATTCTACGCGCGATTCCATTAAATAGGCGAAAACCCTTGCAATACCGCAATTTGAAATAAAATCGGGCAGCAAACTCACTTGTTTGTCGGCAAATTCCATAATGGATCCGAAGAAAATTTCCTTATCGGCAAAAGGAACATTTGCGCCTGGAGAAATCACTTCCAGTCCCGATGCTGCCATTTTTGTCACCTGATCTTGGGTTACCAAACGCGATGCGGCTGCAGGCACAAAAATTTCTGCCGGCAACGACCAAATTTTTTCATTGATTTCATCAAAAGGAATAATATTATCTGCAGTCAGCTGATTGCCGTTTTTTTCCAAAAATAAGGTTCTCATTTCCTTCATGGTAAATCCGGCCTCATTGATTAATCCGCCATTTCTGTCAATAATCCCCACCACTTTAGCACCCAATTGCGTCAAGTAATAAGCAGATGCAGAACCTACATTTCCAAAACCTTGCACGATGGCGCGTTTTCCTTTTATGGAACCGCCATAAATATCATAATAATGCTTTACGGCTTCGGCCACGCCATAACCGGTTAACATATCGGCAACCGTAAATTTTTTGGATAAATCGGGAGAAAAATTGGCATCTTCAATCACTTTGATCACGCCAAAACGCAATTGGCCAATTCTGTTTATTTTTTCTGCCTCGGTAGGTTTAAAATGTCCGTTAAAAACACCTTCCTGCGGATGCCAAACACCACAATCTTCGGTCATTGGAATCACTTCATGAATTTCATCTACATTTAGATCGCCTCCGGTACCATAATAATGTTTTAATAAAGGCGTAACGGCTTTATACCATCTTCTTAAAACTTCTTCTTTTCTTGGGTCGTTTGGGTCAAAGTTGATACCCGATTTTGCGCCTCCAATTGCCGGGCCCGATACGGTAAATTTCACTTCCATTGTTTTTGCCAATGAAAGCACTTCATTCATATCCAGTCCTTTACGCATTCTTGTTCCTCCGCCTGCAGCACCGCCCCTTAAAGAATTGATAACGGTCCAGCCTTCAGCTTCAGTTTCTGGGTCTTTCCAATGAAAAACGATTTCGGGTTGCTTATCTTCGTACTTTTTTAATAATTTTTTCATTCTGACATTTACTAATTATGACTTTAATTCTCTACCTGTTTTAACAAAATTTCTCTAGTGTTAAACATATAATTCCTCCAAAGGGAGATCACATTTTTGTCATAACTTAGTTGTTAGGCATAATTAATAAAAGATGGTCAAGTGGAACAAATATAATAAAAACTTATGCAAAATTAGCGAAGATTTTCGGGAACATTTCACCTCTACTTCCCCAACTGACAAAATAAATCATTTGATTGATTATCAGAACTTAATCTTTATAAAAGGACAAACCATCGAAAACTAATTTGCATTTAATTCCAATTTTTAGATCCATTTCAACCATTTCTCAAAAGTTGATGCAACTCTTAGGTGCAAATTTTTCCATTTTTATTAATTATGTAAAATTTAACCTAAAAAAGATTTATATTTGAACAAAAAATATATTTTATATAAAACTCTTATTAATTATGGATTTTAATTTAACCGAAGAACAGATAATGATACGCGATGCCGCTCGCGATTTTGCGCAAACTGAGCTTTTGCCTGGGGTGATTGAACGCGATGAAAAACAACAATTTCCTGCCGAACAAATAAAAAAAATGGGGGAACTTGGGTTTTTGGGAATGATGGTTGATCCAATGTATGGCGGAAGCGGATTGGATACGGTATCTTATGTTTTGGCGATGGAAGAAATTTCAAAGATCGACGCGTCGGCTTCCGTAGTGATGTCGGTAAATAATTCTTTGGTTTGCTGGGGATTGGAAACTTTTGGGACAGAAGCGCAAAAACAAAAATATTTGGTGCCGTTAGCAACCGGCGAAATTATCGGCGCTTTTTGTTTGAGTGAGCCTGAAGCCGGTTCTGATGCCACTTCACAGCACACAACAGCTATTGATAAAGGAGATTATTATTTGTTAAACGGCACAAAAAACTGGATTACCAACGGAAGTACCGCAAGCGTTTATATTGTAATTGCCCAAACGGATGTCGCCAAAGGACATAAGGGAATCAATGCTTTAATTGTTGAAAAAGGATTGCCAGGTTTTGCGGTGGGAAATAAAGAAAATAAATTAGGGATTCGTGGATCCGACACGCATTCTTTAATGTTTACTGATGTAAAAGTTCCCAAAGAAAACAGGATTGGTGAAGACGGATTCGGATTTAAATTTGCGATGAAAACCCTTGCAGGCGGAAGAATAGGAATTGCCGCTCAAGCATTGGGAATCGCTTCCGGAGCTTATGAATTGGCTTTAAAATACGCTAAAGAACGCAAAACTTTCGGAAAAGAAATTAGCCAGCACCAAGCCATTGCCTTTAAATTGGCCGATATGGCCACTTCCATTGAAGCTTCAAGACATTTGTGCATAAAAGCTGCCTGGGAAAAAGACCAGCACTTAAATTACGATTTAAGTGGCGCGATGGCAAAATTATATGCCGCAGATACCGCCATGAACGTGACTGTTGAAGCCGTTCAAATACACGGGGGTTACGGTTTTGTAAAAGAATACCATGTGGAACGTTTAATGCGCGACGCCAAGATTACCCAAATATATGAGGGAACTTCTGAAATTCAAAAAATCGTGATTTCAAGAGCGATATTAAGTTAATCCTATCCCCAGCCCTTTCCGTCCCGATAGCTATCGGGAGAAAGGGAGTTTGATTTGAGATTAGAATTATATTTCAAAAAAAACTTTTAGAACGGACAGTTCGCGACCTGTCCCTACAAAAACAAAAAAACCCGTGAAGCTTGAGCTTCACGGGTTTTTTTGTTTAAAAATATCAGGATCTTAAATTCCCAATTCTGTAAATAATTCTTTTAATTTTGGATCAGATGGCCTTGCAGCATCAGCGTCAACAATATTCCCTGCCGGATCAATTAAAATAAATCGAGGAATCGCATTGATGCCATAATCTAAAATAAACTGAGATTCAAAATTATTGTCGGCATACAATTGCATACCTCCCAATTGCTCGGATGCAACCATTTTTTTCCAGGTTTCATAAGCTTCTGGCTTGTCAACAGAAATACTTACAATCTCAATATTTTTGCCTTCATATTCTTTTTCCAATGTTTTTAAAAACGGAATTTCGGCTTTACAAGGCGCACACCAAGTTGCCCAAATATCCAAATACACATATTTCCCTTTTAAATCGGCCAATGATGTTTTTCCGCCTTTAAAATTTTCATAGTTTACAAATACAGGTGATGCTTTTCCTTTTGCCAAACGGGTTAAGGTTTCATGCATAGCTTCATAATTGGATTCAATATAACCAAAAAACATTTCATCGTTTCTTGCATCCATAACAACAATAAGAGAATCTAAATTTTGAGCCTTGTCTTTATAGCCTTGCAATTCTAATTTTGCTGCGGCAAGCTTAGCGTCAAAACCAGCTTTATCCAATGTAAAGTAGGTCTTAGGATTTGCGTTGTCGCTCATATAAAAGCCTCGTTTATTTTCCATGAAATTATTGGTTTCTGAGCCTTCTCCTTTATACAAAACACCATCCGACAATCTTTCTCCTTTAAATTCCAAGTTTAAATCGTAGCCATTTTTAAGAAATAAGGTAATTCTGTCGTCACCATTGGAAATCGCATGAACGCCATCGGTAACTTTTAAAGTATCAGAAAATGTGCCGTCAGCATTTACAGAAATTTCCTTTGTGAAATCTCTTCCCTGCACGGTTAATTTTTCAGTTCCGGGAGTTTTTAGTTTTCCAGATAAAGTAACGTAATCCTTTGGTTCCGATTTACAAGACATTATTGCAATCACTGCAAAAAGCAAAATTATTTTTTTCATTATGTTATAAATTATTGTTTAAATATTAAGTTCACTAAAAGTTCTTTTTAATTTGCTGCTCGACGGTCTCGGCGCATTTGAATTTACAATATTTCCTGCTGGATCAATTAAAATATAGCGAGGCGTCATTTTAATAAAATATTCCTGAATAAAACTTGATTCCATGTCTTTATCAGCCAACAAATGAATTCCTGCAAATTTATTTTCAGCAATCACGCTTTTCCATTTGTCAATATCTGCCGCCCTGTCAACAGAAATACTTACAAATTTAATTTTTTTGCCTTTGTATTGCGTTTCAAGTTCCTTTAAAAAATTCATTTCTCTTGGGTTTGGACTTGACCACGTTGCCCAAACATTGATAAAAACATAGTTGCCTTTTAAATCATCCAAAGAAGTTTTTCCGCCAGCATAATTTTCATAATTTTTAAATTTTGGGGAAGGTTGACCTTTGGCGACCGTTTTAAATTTATTGTAACTTTCTGTAATTTCCTTTTTATGCGCCTCATTTGTGGAAGACGCCATAAATTGTTTGTAAAGCCCTTCTAAATCTTCTGAATACGTAAACGCATATTTAACACGCTCATAAATCAAATCATTTTTCATGGTCGGTTTTTCCAATGCGCCCACAACTTGAATAAAAGCGATGTCACTGTCAATTTGCTTTTCACGAGACAAATTTCCCGCTTCTTTTCTGTAATGATTGGTTACCAAAGTTCTGTAATCTGGCGAGAATAAAAAATCTTCCTCATTGTCATAAGTAACCGCTTCCAACTCTTTTAAAAATCCTTCAGAAGTTTTAAAATCGGGCTTTTGCGCATAATGGCTGTGAAAAATTTGATAATTGTTAAGCCTTGTTAAATAGGTATAATTGAGATTTCGCTTTTCTTTTGCCTTAAAATCATCATCAATCCCTTTACTGTCCGAAACCAATTTTTCCAAAGTGCTTTTTATTTCTTTCACTTTTGAAACATAAGGAGCCTCGTCCAACTTGTAAATTTCATTGTTTTCACCCAAAAGGTTTTTTTCCGTTTTTTGTTTTCCGAATAAATAATTACTTATTTCTGAACCCTTTCCGGAGAAAACTAAGGTATTGTCAAAATCATCCGCATTAAAATTAATGATCAAATTACTGCCTGGAGTGACAAAAATTTCTGCCCTGTTTCTGCCATATTGAAAAGTGTAATTGCCAGTTTCAATAAACAAAGTGTCCAAAAATTTTCCATCTTTAGAAACCTGAATGGTTTCATTAAATTCTAAATTATTGGGCTTTCTAAAGGTAATTTCACCACCTCTGTTGTTGGTGATTTCCCCGGAAATAATAGTGAAGTCGGCCTCTTTATCACTTTTACATGACAATATTGTAACGGCGGCTATCAATAACCATATTTTTTTCATATTTGATGCTGTTTTTTTGTTAAATAATGCGCAAATATAAAACATATTGCATCATAAATAATTTATAATATTACTTTAACAAATTATTTGCATATTGTGCTAAGAATGCGGAATTTTGATGCACCAAAACACCACCATGAACAACCTACATGAAATCAATTCAAAACCATTGGATTTTACTGCGGTAAGCGAACTAATTTTTACTGAAAAAAAGTTAAAGCTTTCTGCTGAAGCCATTGAAAAAATTGAGAATTGCCGCTTGTATTTAGATAAAAAACTCGAAAAACATGCGGCGCCCATTTACGGCATCAACACTGGATTTGGTTCTTTGTGCAATGTGAAAATAGACAATAACAATTTACATCAACTGCAGGAAAATTTGGTGATGAGCCACGCTTGCGGCACAGGAAGAAAGGTTGAAAAGCATATCGTTAGGCTGATGCTTTTATTGAAAATTCAGTCGTTAAGTTACGGCCATTCGGGCGTTCAGCGGGAAACTGTGGAGCGATTGATCGATTTTTACAACCACAATATTATTCCGGTGGTTTTTGAGCAAGGCTCGTTGGGCGCGTCAGGTGATTTGGCACCTTTGGCCCATTTATCATTGCCGTTAATTGGCAAAGGCGAAGTGTATTTTAACGATGAAATTGTGGCGAGCGAGGTTGTTTTAAAAAAGTTTAACTGGAACAAAATCGAATTGAAATCGAAAGAAGGACTGGCATTGTTGAACGGCACGCAATTTATGAGTGCTTACGGCGTTCATTTAATTCTGAAATCATTTAAACTTTCTTATCTGGCCGATTTGATTGGCGCGCTTTCTTTGGATGCTTTCGACGGAAGAATCGAACCTTTTAATGAATTGATCCATTTTATCAGGCCTCATAACGGACAAATAAAAACAGCGCAACGCATTAAAGATTTTTTGGAAGACAGTGAAATAATTTCGCAACATAAAGAACACGTGCAAGATCCATATTCATTCAGGTGTATGCCGCAAGTGCACGGCGCCAGTAAAGACGCCTTAAACTATTGTAAAAAAGTGTTCGCTACGGAGATCAATTCGGTGACCGACAATCCCAACATTTTTGTTGCATCTGACGATATCATTTCAGGAGGAAATTTTCATGGACAGCCTTTGGCATTGGCTTTTGATTTTATGGGAATCGCTATGGCAGAGCTTGGAAGCATATCAGAAAGAAGAACTTTTCAATTGATTTCCGGACAAAGGAATTTACCGCCTTTTTTGGTGAAAAATCCGGGATTGAACAGCGGGTTGATGATTCCCCAATACACCGCCGCAAGCATCGCCAGCCAAAACAAACAATTGGCAACGCCGGCATCAGTAGATTCTATTGTTTCGAGCAACGGACAAGAAGATCACGTGAGTATGGGTGCGAATGGCGCCACAAAAACAAAACAAATTGTTGACAATATAGAAACTATTTTGGCCATTGAACTGCTTAATGCTTCGCAGGCTTTGTATTTTAGAAATCCGCTAAAAAGCTCCGAATTTCTAGAATCGTTTTTGGAAATATACAGAAGTGAAGTTCCTTTTATTGAAAACGACATCATTTTAAGCACAGAAATTAAT
>JAUYUA010000051.1 GCA_030694935.1 Lutibacter sp.
TGATGTTTTTATGTTTTAATTTTTCTGAAAGCATTAGTGCAGGTTTAAGGAGAAAATGAGCAATGAATTAATTCCCAAAAACATGAGGAGTTTTAGGAACATACTTAATTTTTTAAAATCTTTTTTTGTTTTTGCCGAAAGCAATTTCATGGCAATATAAAGCAATGGAACCAATGTAAACAGCAACAAATATATTATGGTGAATTTGTATATTGCAGCATATTTTACCACAATAAACAACAACAAACCCAAAGGGAAAACACATAGAAACGAGGCTATATTTTTTGTTCTCGCAACGCCTAATAAAATAGGTAATGTATTCATCTTTAAACTGTAATCACCATTTATATCTTCAATATCTTTAACTACTTCGCGAACCATATTTATTAAAAAAGCAAAAACTGACAACAGCATCATTACGTATATCACCAACTGCTGATCTATACTTTGAATTGCGAAATCTAAATCAAATAAACACAAGGTGATGATACTGAATGCCACTAAAAACGATACGGCAATATTGCCAATTAAGGGTTTCGATTTTAATGTTTTTGAATAGAAATAGAGCAGGAGTGAAGCACCGATAAAAATGAATGAATAAGTTGGTTTTTGCATGGAAAGCGACAGGCCGATTCCCGAAACAATTCCCAAGGTATTGACGATTAAATAAAAATGTTGTGCGCTTTCGACAGAAAAATAGTTGGTGACAATTACTTTTTGCGGTTTGTTGATTAAATCGGATTTTAAATCGAAAATATCATTGATGATATAACCGGCAGCGGTAATTAAAATGAGCGAGAATAATAAGGTAACAAATTGAAATACAGATAAATTGGTTGTAATTTCAAATGTTGAAAACAGCGAAAATTTCAGTAAGATTTGAAGGTAAATGAGGAGCAGTAAATTTTTCCATCTGATTAATCTAAAAAATGCTGCCAATTTCATCCTTTCTAATTGAAATCTTTTTTAATTCTGTCCAAATGTATTTTGCTGTCTCGGGTTTTGATGGCTTCGCGTTTGTCGTAGTTTTTCTTCCCTTTGGCCAGCGCAATTTCTAGCTTTGCCCAGCCTTTATCAGTTAAAAATAAGCGTAACGGAACAATGGTTAACCCTGCATTTTGAACTTCTTTCAACAATTTTTTCAATTCGCGTTTGTTCAACAACAGTTTTCGTTCACTTTTCGGATTGTGGTTAAATGCATGTCCGTAAATATATTCTTCAATAAACATATTGATCGCAAACAATTCACCTTTTTCATTAAACTCGCAAAAACTTTCGGTAATTCGGGCTTTGCTTTCGCGAATCGATTTTATTTCGGTTCCCGTAAGCTGAATTCCGGCAATATATTTGTCCAGAATCTCATATTCAAAGCGCGCCTTCTTATTTTTTATGTTGATGTTTTTCTGCATATTGATGGCAAAGGTAACTAAAAGCCTTCGAAAATTGATTTATTCCAAATTAAAAATCACAGTACAAAAGTAGCTCGGTAACCTGATTTCCTATCACAGTAACAATGTACAAATGTGAAAATTCGGCATCATCCATTTCGGGATATTTTTGTTGTTTGATCAATCCGTTCACAAACTGCGGAACGGTGTTGCTGTGACCCACAATTAACACGTTTTTACCTTCATTTTCAAGTTGGAATTGACCAAAATCAACTTTTGAAGGGTTGTAAATGATGGGTTCTAAATTGCACTTTTTTGCAATGGGTTCAGCGGTTTTGAGCGTTCTGTTTAAATTTGTTGAATAAATAACATCAAATGAAACGTGCTGCAAAACTTTTTTCCAATTTTCGGCCCTTTGAAAACCTCTTTCATTTAAATCCGGATTTTTATCAGCAGGATTCTCCCTTACTTTTTCAGCATGTCTGATTAAAAAGTAGGTGGTTGTTTTATCAACCGACTCTTGTGCTTGCAAAATTGCCATTGTGAATAATAATAGTCCAAATAAAATAGTTTTCCGCATCTGATAAATTTTTATAAAGAAACAAAAAAACTGCCAAAAGGCAGTTTTTTTATTATTCATTATTTTTGTTTCTAAATACTATTTTATCGTCAAAGGCATCCAGTAAAATATGGCTGTCGGAAGTTACTTTTCCAGCTAAAATTTCTTTAGACAATTCATTGAGCACTTCTTTTTGAATCACTCGTTTTACGGGTCTTGCACCAAATTGCGGATCAAATCCTTTATTTGCCAAGGCTTCAATCACATCTTCAGAAAAATCGATATGAATGTCTTTTGTAAGCAACATTTTAGCCAATAAATCCAATTGTATTTTAACAATTTGATGAATTTCAGCTTTATTCAACGGCGTAAACATGATAATTTCATCAATTCTGTTCAAAAATTCGGGCCTAATCGTTTCTTTTAACAAAACCAAAACTTCCGCTTTAGTGGCTTCAGTCACTAAATCTCGCTTAGCCATATCCATATTTTCAAACCTTTCCTGAATAATTGTCGATCCCATATTGGAAGTCATAATGATGATGGTGTTTTTAAAATCCGCTACCCGGCCTTTATTGTCCGTTAACCTTCCTTCATCCAAAACCTGCAATAAAATATTGAACGTATCGGGGTGCGCTTTTTCGATTTCATCCAATAAAATAACAGAATAAGGTTTTCTTCGAACGGCTTCGGTCAATTGTCCGCCTTCTTCATAACCAACATATCCAGGAGGCGCCCCCACCAATCGGCTAACCGCATGGCGTTCCTGATACTCGCTCATATCAATACGCGTTAATGAATTTTCGGAATCAAATAAATATTCAGCCAACGCTTTTGCCAATTCCGTTTTACCCACGCCGGTGGTTCCCAAAAATAAGAAAGTTCCCAGTGGTTTTTTCACGTCCTGCAATCCTGCCCTGGAACGTCTTACGGCATCAGCCACGGCACTTATGGCTTCTTCTTGTCCAACTACCCTTTCATGCAATTCATCTTCTAAATGCAACAGTTTTTCACGTTCGCTTTGCAACATTTTTGTCACCGGAATTCCGGTCCATTTTGCCACAATTTCAGCGATATCTTCTCGGGTAACTTCCTCTTTTATTAAAGCGGAATCCTGATTTTCAGCCAATTCCTTTTGAAGTTTCACCAATTTATCCTGTTCATCTTTGATTTTTCCGTAGCGAATTTCTGCCACTTTTCCGTAGTCTCCATCACGTTCAGCACGTTCGGCTTCCAATTTATAATTTTCTATGGCTTCTTTGCTTGCTTGGGCGTTTTCAACCAGTTCTTTTTCGCTGACCCATTTTGCATTGATTTCGTTGCGTTTTTCTTTTAAATTGGCAACTTCTTCTTTCAGACTTGCCAGTTTTTTTTCGTCTTTTTCACGTTTAATGGCTTCGATTTCAATTTCAATCTGCATAATTTTTCGATCCAAAACATCCAATTCTTCTGGTTTCGAATTTATTTCCATCCGCAGTTTTGCAGCAGCTTCATCCATTAAATCGATGGCTTTATCGGGCAGAAATCGATTGGAAATATAACGTTGTGATAGTTCTACGGCAGCAATAATGGCGTCATCTTTTATCTGCACTTTATGGTGATTCTCATATTTATCCTTGATTCCCCGTAAAATTGAAATGGCGCTTTCTGTATCTGGCTCATTCACAATCACTTTTTGAAACCTGCGTTCCAATGCTTTGTCTTTTTCAAAATATTTTTGATATTCATCTAAAGTGGTTGCGCCAATCGCTCTCAATTCACCTCTTGCCAAAGCTGGTTTTAAAATATTTGCCGCATCCATCGCACCTTGTCCGCCGCCAGCGCCAACCAACGTATGAATTTCATCAATAAACAAAATAATTTCTCCATTGGAGGAAGTGACTTCTTTAATCACGGCTTTTAAGCGTTCTTCAAATTCTCCTTTATATTTTGCGCCGGCAATTAAGGCGCCCATATCCAAGGAATAAACTTGTTTTCCCTTTAAATTTTCGGGAATGTCGCCTTTCACAATTCTGTGTGCCAATCCTTCGGCAATGGCTGTTTTTCCGGTTCCGGGTTCGCCAACCAACATTGGATTGTTTTTGGTTCGGCGCGATAAAATTTGAAGAATTCTTCTGATTTCTTCATCACGGCCAATAACAGGGTCAAGTTTTCCGTCATTTGCCAGCTGATTTAAATTGCGCCCATATTTATTAAGTGAGTTGTAGGTTTCTTCGGCGCTTTGGGAAGTGACGGTACTGCCTTTACGAAGCTCTGAAATAGCCGATTTTAAGTTTTTTTCATCGACTCCTATATCTTTTAATATTTGTGAAGTAGTATCTTTTGTATTTAAAATGGCCAACAATAAATGCTCTATGGAAACATATTCATCCTTCATGTTTTTCGCTTCAATAGAAGCCGTATTCAGCATTTTAGAAGCGTTGCCGGAAAGTGATATCTCGCCGCCAGTCACTTTTGAATAACTTTCCAAAGTTCTGTCAATCAAACTTTTAAGCAAGTCGATGTTTAATCCTATCTTTTTAAAGATAAAAGGTGCCACATTTTCATCCACTTCAAAAATGGCTTTTAAAATGTGCGAATTTTCTATTTGCTGATGCCCGTAACTTTGCGCTATTTGTTGCGCTTGTTGGATGGCTTCCTGCGTTTTTATGGTAAATTTATTAAAGTCCATAATATTTGATTTAATTATTTTTTATTTATAACGCTCAAAGAATATTCCACTTAAATAATTGCTTTATTATAAGTCATTTTGTCTTGTCCAATCTATATTGTAACGACATTTTGTCTTTTTATGTATTTATCGTTAAATTTGCAGTCTAAAGATAAAACATTTGAAATGGGATTATTTGATAATTTATTTAAAAGTACTGCTGAAGAAGAAAATATTTCAAAAATGAATTGGGTTGCTTTAACAGAAGAAATCCAATTAGATGATATAATTTCTATTTCTGCTTCAAAACCGGTTTTAATTTTCAAACACAGCACCAGCTGCGGCATCAGCAGAATGGCGCTTAAAAATTTTGAACGCGACTTCGATTTGACTGAAACTGAAATAGAATTGTATTATTTAGATTTACTGAGCTATAGAACTTTGTCTAACGCTGTTGCAGCAAAATTTGGTGTTTCTCACCAATCTCCGCAAGTTTTGGTGATAAGACATGGCAAAGGAGTGTATAATGATTCCCATCATTCCATTACTGTTGAAGCCATAAAAGAAGTTGTGCAATATTAGGAAAATTCGTATAATTTTTAGATATTTACGTTTATATATTAATATTTTATGGCAACAGTTGAGAAAATAAGAAACGGATTGATTGACAAAATTCTTTCCATTAGAAATAAAGCTTTTTTACAAGCACTTGATAAACTTATTTCTTCAAGTTCATCTGAATCAGATATTGTAAAATTGACTAATGAGCAAAAAGCTATGTTGGAAATGAGCGAAAACGACATTAAATACGGAAATCTAATTTCACAAGAAGAAATGAGTAAACGAAATCTTGAATGGCTAAACGCAATGTAATCTGGACTAAAACTGCGGATATGCAATTCGTTAGTATTTTAGGATATTGGATGGAAAGGAATAAATCGAATACATATTCAAAAAAATTAGTTAATCTCGTAACTGAAAGAACAAATCAAATTGCTGAAACACCTTTTATATTTAAACCGACAGATTTTAACGGAGTTAGAATAGCATCATTAGGAAATTTTAGTATTTACTATAAAGTGATAGAAATTTCAATAATTATTTATGCTTTTTGGGACAATCGACAAGATCCAAAGAAACTTTTGAAAATATTGCAAAATGAAAAATAACGTTGCACAACACCTCATAAAATTTATGCTTACATTTAAACTTAATACATACTGATAAACATTCAACAATCGATTTGCTGCCACCGAAAAATCTTCGATTTTTACGTCGCACAAATCTTATAAAAACCCATTATAGCCAAGTTAAAAAGGTAATTTTATCTTAAATTATTTGTGGAAATAATATGTTTAATCTTTTGTTTAAGATCTTCGCCGCAATCATAAATCATTTGTTCGTTGCTTGGAAACGTGATATATGCGTTCCTTAATAAATCCAAATAATTTGTGTCCAAAGCATTTTTGTCACCACGATACGTTGCATAGTTGTGCTCAAATTTAAATCCGCTTTCTATGGGAAAATATTTAATTAATTGATTGTTTTTTAGGTTATAATAGCTCATTTTTCCAATTATTTGAACAGACTTAAATTGCGTGTTTTGGTATAAAGTGCTTCGGATTGTTTTAAATTTATCAACTTTAATATTATTTCCCAAACTGTCTTTTATGGCATTTCCTTTATTATCAAGAAGGTATTTCCAACCATCTTTCACCTGTTTTTCCTGCACTATTTGTTTTTCGCGGATTTGTTCAGGAGAAATGTTAATTTCTCTTAAGTTTAAGGCTATTTCAAAATCATAGTTTAGTTGAGGCTGTTTTTTGTTGTGATAAACCGTCCATAAATTATTTAATTTATAGGTGTCAAAATTTAACAAATCATCTTCCAGCCTTATAGGAATTATCTTATCTGTTTGATTTTGCATAAAAACATAAACAAAATCAGTTCCTTTATAATGTGCTTCTTCAAGTAGCGCCTTGGTATCTTTATAATTAGGATTGATTTTATCCAAATAAGCTAAATCATTGTAGATATTTCTGAAATCAATTTTATTTTCAGCGTAAATCAATAATTTTTTTGCGTTTCCGTATAAATAATTGGAAAGTTTTTCTTTGCTGTTTATGATGTCATTGGCATAATCTTTAAACTGAAATTTAGCATTTCTGTTTTTATTGAGAATTGGAAGCGGAAGTAATGGTTTTATGAGTTCTTGCCTATAATCTAAATTGGCGTAGATTGTATAAATGTTTTCTAAATTTGATGAATTCCCTTCGTTTTTCAGGAACTTTATTTTATTGAGGTCTCTTTCGGTCGCTTTTGCAAATGCATCTTCCAGCATAAATACATAAGGCTGATTGTTCTTTTTGGTTTTATTGCTTCTTAAATTTTTAATTGCGGTTTCAATTGCTTGGTCATAATTGCCGAAATTTATGGCTTCTTGTGTTTTTTTAACGCCGCTACAGCTGACAAAAGTGATCGCTAATGATAAAATGAGTAATTGTTTTTTCATGGATATGATTTAATTTTTAGAAGGTCAAGAATTCATTACCAAAAATAATTAAAAAAAACCCTAAATAAAATAATTTAAGGTATTGTCCGGTTAAATTTTTCAAAAACAAGCAGGTCGCCCCGATGGGGCTTTAAACCTAACTTTTTACAATATTTTACAAACATTTCGCTCCTACGGAGCTGTTTTTAGTCCCATCGGGACGACCTGCTTGTAGAAATAGATTTTCATTAAAAACAAGCCCCCATCGGGGCGACCTGTTTGTTAAGTCCCATTTATATTGAGATTTATCAAATGTAATGGATTTTTATCTGACAACATTGGTTTTTAATATGAACGTGTTTGTCGCCGATTATTTCTGTTTTGGCTTCATTGGTGGCATTATTTTGCCGGTACATTTTCCAAACCCAATTCTAACTTTATCATTTTTACAATAGCCTCGAATAATGACATTGTCGCCATCGTTGAAAAACGTTCTTGTGGATCCGTCTTTTAAAGTAATTGGTTCTTTTCCTCCCCAAGTTAGTTCAAGCATAGAACCATAACTATTTTTTGTTGGACCTGAAATGGTTCCGCTACCCATTAAATCACCGGCTCTAACGTTACATCCATTGCTGGTGTGATGTGTCAATTGTTGTGACATTGACCAGTATAAATAATTGAAATTTGATGTTGTGAGCAGATTTAAATCGCCATTTTCAGTTTCAATAGCTGCCTGAAGTTTTATGTCGTAACTGTTTTTAGCAGTTTTTTGTTGTAAGTAGGGAAGCAGCGCAACATCTTGTTTTGGTCCATCGCATTTAAAAGGTTCCAAGGCATCCATTGTAATAATCCACGGAGACATAGAAGATGCAAAACTTTTTCCCAAAAACGGTCCAAGAGGCACATATTCCCATTTTTGAATGTCACGTGCACTCCAGTCGTTTAACAAAACCATTCCGAAAATATAGTCGTGGGCTTCATCAATGGAAATTTGTTCCCCCAAATTATTCACGTCAGTGGTAATAAAAGCTGTTTCAAGTTCCATATCCAATGCTTTTGAAGGTCCAAAAACGGGTTGCGTTTCACCGTTTGGAAGTGTTTGTCCGTAGGGTCTGCGAATTTTTGTTCCAGAAACCACAACAGATGATGAACGTCCGTGATAACCGATAGGCAGATGAAGCCAATTGGGCATCAATGCATTGTCTGCGCCTCTAAACATCAACCCAACATTGGTGGCGTGTTCTTTGCTAGAATAAAAGTCGGTATAATCGCCAACTTGTATTGGCAACAACATTTCAACCTCATTGACATCGAAAATAATGACTTCACGATGTTTTAAATTGTCTCTTAAACTTGCGTTCTCGGCTTCAAAAACTTCAGCAATTCTGTTTCTGACCAACCGCCAGGTTTTTCTTCCGTCCGAAATAAAATCGTTTAAGGAATCCTGCATAAACATATCATCGGTCAATGGAATTCCGTCAAAATACCCCAATTGATGGAAAGCGCCCAAATCAATGGCAAATTCCCCAATTCTGGTTCCAATGGTTATAATGTCATCTTTGGTGATAAAAACGCCAAAAGGTATATTTTGAATGGGAAAATCGCAGTTATCTGCTACATTTAACCATGACTTTCTATTCGGATTGTTTGCTGCTATTTGCATATCTTTAAAACTATTAGTAGTTATTATTTTCTATTCAAATATAGAAGTTTATTGTTAAAAGCAAAATGAAATTCCTATTTTTGCAGAAATTTTAACTTTTAAAATCAATTTTAATGCAACGTGATCAAATTATCTTCGATTTAATACAAGACGAAAAAGAAAGACAAACCAATGGTTTGGAATTAATTGCTTCGGAAAATTTTGTGAGTGAACAAGTTATGGAAGCTACAGGTTCAGTTTTAACCAACAAATATGCTGAAGGATATCCAAACAAGCGTTATTATGGCGGTTGCGAAGTGGTTGATGTTGTTGAGCAAATTGCGATTGACCGAGCAAAACAACTTTTTGGCGCAGAATATGTAAATGTTCAGCCACATTCTGGTTCTCAGGCAAATGCCGCTGTTTATCAGGCTGTGTTAAATCCAGGAGATAAAATTTTAGGTTTCGATTTGTCGCATGGCGGACATTTAACGCACGGTTCGCCTGTAAATTTTTCAGGAAAATTGTATAAAACGTCTTTTTATGGCGTTGAAAAAGAAACAGGTGTTTTAAATTACGATAAGATTCAGGAAACTGCCACCAAAGAAAAACCAAATTTAATTATTGCAGGCGCTTCGGCGTATTCAAGAGATATAGATTTTAAAAGATTCAGAGAAATAGCAGATTCTGTGGGCGCTTTGCTAATGGCCGATATTTCTCATCCTGCAGGTTTAATTGCCAAAGGAATATTAAATGACCCAATTCCTCATTGTCATTTTGTAACCACCACAACCCACAAAACATTGCGTGGGCCTCGTGGCGGAATCATTATGATTGGAAAGGATTTCGACAATCCGTTCGGACAAACATTAAAAAACGGAACGCTTAAAAAAATGTCGGCTTTAATTGACTCCGCAGTTTTTCCTGGTAATCAGGGCGGACCTTTAGAGCACGTTATTGCGGCAAAAGCCATTGCATTTGGAGAAGCATTAACTGATGAGTTTTTAGCGTATCAAATTCAGGTTAAGAAAAATGCCGCGACTATGGCTGCTGCTTTTGTTAAAAAAGGTTATGAAATTATTTCAGGCGGAACAGACAACCATATGATGCTGATTGATTTACGCAACAAAAACATTAGCGGGAAAGATGCTGAACAGGCCTTGGTAAAAGCTGATATTACCGTAAATAAAAATATGGTGCCTTTTGATGACAAATCTCCTTTCGTGACTTCCGGTATCAGAATTGGAACGGCTGCCGTTACCACCAGAGGCTTAAAAGAAAATGATATGGCCGGTATCGTTGATTTGATTGATGAAGTTATTACGAATTTTGAAGCTGAAGCCGTGTTGGAAAGTGTTGCAGAAAGGGTAAATGATATGATGTCGGGCTTGCCGTTATTCGCAAAATAAATAACATTTTATATATTATAAATCCCGCCTTGAGCGGGATTTTTATGCTTCCTTTTTATTTTCGCTACTTTAGTTACAGTTTTTTAGGTATTAATTATTACCTTTAAGTGTTTCATATTTAAGTAATTACAACTTTCATAAATAGTGCTTATAGTTTAATTATCACAATCAATTAAACTGTAAAAAAGGGCTATTTATTAACGCTAAATTTGTCACATAATTTATAAATAATAATAAAATGGAAATACAAAAAGAATTTACATCGATGCCAAGAATAGGAGATAAAGCTCCTGAATTTAAAGCAGTAACTACACAAGGACCAATTAATTTCCCTGGCGACTATGAAGGAGATTGGGTAATTTTATTCAGCCATCCTGCCGATTTTACGCCGGTTTGTACCTCAGAATTTATGACGTTTGCAACAATGTCAGACAAATTTGAAAAAGCCAATTGCAAATTGGTGGGTTTGTCAATCGACGGTTTATACAGCCATATTGCCTGGTTGCGTTCAATTAAAGATAAAATTGAATATAAAGGAATGAAAAATGTGGAGGTTAAATTTCCTTTAATTGAAGACATTACCATGAATGTCGCCAATAAATACGGAATGATTCAGCCTAATGAAGCTGCAACCCAAGCGGTAAGAGCCGTATTTTTTATTGATCCAAAAGGAATAATCAGAGCAATCATTTATTACCCATTAAGCCTTGGAAGAAATTTTGATGAGTTATACAGAGTCATTATCGCCTTACAAGCTGCTGATGCTTTTGGTGTTGCAACCCCTGCCGATTGGGAGCCTGGAGATGATGTTATTATCGGCCCTGCAGGTTCATGCGGAACAGCGCAAGACAGAATGGATGGCAAGGAAGATATGGATTGTAAAGAATGGTATTTCTGTACCAGAAAACTTGACAAAGATTTAGTTTTAAATACAATTCTTAAGAAATAGGATTCAAAATTAAATTAAAAATCCCGCTCAATGCGGGATTTTTTGTTTTATCATTCTTCTAAATCTTCAATGTCTTCAGCGCGGTCTATAATATTTTGGGGCAATGATTTTTTGGATTTAGCGCCCATTTTCTTCAGTTTTTCCACACTTACAATCAAGTTGCCCTTTCCTTCAAATAATTTATTCATCGCGCCTCGGTATTCAGCTTTCGCTTCATCCATTTTTTTTCCGACATTGGTTAAATCGGCAATAAATCCTTCAAACTTATCGTATAAAGCTCCGGCCTGACGTGCGATTTCTATGGCATTTCGCTGTTGTTTTTCATTGTTCCACATAGAGTCTATGGTGCGCAAAGTCGCCAAAAGGGTAGTGGGCGTCACAATCACAATATTTCTCTCAAATGCTTTGTTGTACAACTGATTGTCCATATTCAAAGCCACCGCGAATGCAGGTTCAATAGGAATAAACAACAACACAAAATCGGGAGATTCCATTTTGTAAATATCCTCGTATCGCTTTTCGCTCAATTGTTCTATATGGCGTTTTAAGGAATTTACGTGTTCCTTTAAAAATTGTGATTTTTCATAATCGTCATCAGAATTAACAAATTGCTCGTAAGCGGTTAAGGAAACTTTTGAATCAATCACCATTTTTTTGCCATCGGGTAAATGAATTACGATATCGGGAAGAATTCTTTTTCCTTCTTCATTGGTAAAACTCTGTTGCACAAAATATTCACGGTCTTTTTCCAAACCCGATTTCTCTAAAACGCGTTCCAATACCAATTCTCCCCAATTTCCTTGCATTTTACTGTCGCCTTTCAACGCCTTTGTTAAATTGATGGTGTCTTTGCTCATTTGAAGGTTTAAGTCTTTTAAACCAAGTATTTGCTGACGTAAAGCGGCGTGGTAGTCAATGCTTTCTTTATGCGTATCTTCCACTTTTCGTTCAAAAGTCTGGATTTTTTCCTGGAGCGGACTTAAAATATTTTTTAGGTTTTCCTTATTCTGCTCCGTAAATTTAACCGATTTCTCCTCCAATATTTTACTGGCCAAAATTTCAAATTCTTTGCTGAATTTTTCCTGCAATTTTTCAACTTCAGCCTTATTTTCCTGTAGTTTTTCTCCCAGGTTATGAAACTCCGAAACCTTCTGCGCCAACCTGATATCTATCTGATGTTTCTCTTCATTTAAAATATTTTTCTCCTGAATCAACTTATTAACATTTAATTCATTAAGTTGTTTTTCTTCAAGCAAAAGTTTATTTCTGATTTCCAGTTCCGAAGTCACTTTTTCGAAGTTTCCTTTGGTCAATAATTTGCCGATGGTAAAACCCAGCGCTAAAAAAACCAAGCCTATTATTACGTATAATATTAATTCAGTCATTACAATTTTAAGATAAATATTAGTTTATAAAAGTAAGAATTTTATATTTGCGCTCGAACCGGTATTTTAAAAATAGAAACCGAGTTATCAACAACAATATGAAAATTTTTGCCCGTTTTATTTTGTACACCATTTTTAGATGGAAAGTGATTGGAAGTTTTCCTAAATATTTAAAAAAATATGTGATTATTGCCGCCCCGCACACACATTGGCAAGACTTTCCTTTGGGCGTTTTAATTAAATATGCAGAGGGTTTACCTGCAAATTATATTGGAAAAGCATCTTTGTTTAAACCGCCGTTCGGATTTATTTTCAGATGGCTGGGAGGAACGCCGATAGACAGAAGCACAAGCAGCAATAAGGTTGAAGCCATTGTCAACATCTTTAATTCTCAGGAAAATTTTATTTTAACAATGTCGCCCGAAGGAACCCGAAAAAAGACAGAAATCTGGAAAACAGGATTTTATTATATTGCAAAAGGCGCAAAAGTGCCTATTGTGATGATTTCTTTTGATTTTAAAAATAAAGAAGTTAAAGTCGCTGAACCGTATTATTTAACTGAAAATATGGAAAACGACTTTAACTTCTTTCATCAATTTTATGAAGGCGTTCAAGGTAAAATCCCCGAAAACTTTTAACCTTTATAAAATGGCAATTTTACCACTACGGCAGGAATTGCTTTATTTCTTATTTGAATGAAAATTTCTGTGCCAAGCTTGGCGTAAGCTGTTTTCACATAACCCATTCCAATGCCTTTTTTAAATGACGGACTCATTGTTCCCGAAGTTACAACACCAATATTTTCGCCGGCTTCGTTCACTATTTCATAGTCATGGCGCGGAACTGCTTTTTCTACAACTTCAAAAGCAACCAATTTTTTTGAAACACCTTCTTCTTTTTGTTTTTTAAACGCTGCTGAATTGGTGAAATCTTTGGTGAATTTTGTAATCCAGCCCAAACCTGCTTCAATAGGTGATGTTGTGTCGTTAATGTCGTTTCCGTACAAACAAAATCCCATTTCCAAACGCAACGTATCACGTGCAGCCAAACCAATCGGTTTAATTCCGAATTTTTCACCTGCTTTAAAAATGGCGTTCCAAATGTGTTCCGCATCTTTATTTTCAAAGTAAATTTCGAATCCGCCCGATCCTGTATAACCTGTGGCAGAAACAATTACATTTTCAATTCCCGCAAAAGTGCCAATTTTAACGGTGTAATATTCCATAGCAGATAAATCGATAGCAGTCAAAGATTGCAGCGCCTGTGAGGCTTTCGGACCTTGAACGGCCAATAATGACAATTCATCAGAAACGTTGGTCATTTCAACACCTAAATCGTTGTGCGAAGAAATCCAATTCCAGTCTTTTTCAATATTTGAAGCATTCACCACCAAAAAATAATGATCTTCCGTAATTCTGTATACCAATAAATCATCCACAATTCCGCCGTTATTATTGGGCAAACAGCTGTATTGAATTTTTCCGTCAACCAACACAGAAGCATCGTTTGAAGTCACTTTTTGAATCAGCGCCAACGCATTTTTCCCTTTTAAGTGAAATTCTCCCATATGCGAAACATCAAAAACACCCACGCTATTTCTAACAGTTTCGTGTTCCATATTAATTCCTTCATATTGTACAGGCATCATATAGCCTGCAAACGGCACCATTTTAGCACCTAAAGACTCGTGAATATGAGTTAAAGCAGTATTTTTCATTTGTGTATTATTTATTTTTTATTGGTACAAATGCAGCCTGCCTGCCGGCAGGTAAATTCGCCATTAAACATTCTTTTGTGTATCAAAATTTGTGAGGCTCGTTTCATTTAATATTATTTTGTGTCGCTAAAATACGAATTATTCAAGAATGGCATTGGTATTAAATTACCTTTTTAAGATAAAATCTTTAATTGCTTATTTTTTTGCAGTTTCAATAAATGACAGAAATCTATTGCTGAAAAATATTTTGAGCCTGCCCGCCTTTTTGGTGGGCGTTTCCCCGCCAACTGGCGGGGTCGGGCTTTTCGTTATAATCTTTTTAGCGATGAAAAATCACTAAAAAGAATGGGTTTACCCTGAGCGCAGCCGAAGGGCAATCCCTAACCAATTTGAATTACGCCCTTCGGCTTACTTCGACTTTGCTCAGCAACCACCGCTCAGGGTGACGGATTTACGATTTTAGAATTTTAAAATGATGAATTTTTTGCGGGTTTTGCGAATTTTCTTTGCGGTTAAATGCTAATTTTGTTTGAATTGATTTTTTATAATTTTTTACTTGGTTTTTATCATAGAATACGCAAATTGATTTACGTCCCGATATCGGGATTTAGACCTGCCTGCCGGACAGGCAGGTTTACGATTATTTTTAAAAATTTTTCTTGCGGTCTTTGCGAATTTACTTTGTGTATTTAGGTCTCCACACGCTAAAGTCTGCGGCAATTTATTTCATTAAGGTTTTTTGAATTGCTTCCAACTTTAGTTGGGAGAAAATAAAAGTATAATGTTTGGCTTTAGCCAAATTTTGAGATTATTTCTAAAGTTATCGTGAGCTTACAACTTGTGATAACACGAATTAAAAGTAAAAAAACAAGTCGATTAAGCTGGCAGAGGAGTTGAATTAATAACTATTTTCCTGGCGTTATTTTCGAATTTTCTTTGCGTTTTTTTTCGGTTAAAAAATCAGTGAAATATAGAGCATTATTAAATTTTTACGCTTCCAACTTTAAACTTTTTATCTTTGGTGCTCATTAACAACAATAAATGCCGCGATTTTTAGAATTTACCCTTTTATGGCTATATTTGCCGCTTGAAACAGCTTTTTATGAAACCTAAAATTGAGGAAACATCCAGTAAAGTAAGTCAGGAACAAATTGATTCCTGCATTGCTATATTGGAACAATTGGTTAATGACACCAATCAGGTTTTTGAGCTTTCTGAAGAAAAACGAATTGCATTATTTAAAGTTGCCGGAATGTTGACCAGGCCAAGCCGAGAAGCATTTTCCCAAGGAAAAAAAGACGCCAAAAAATCCATCAAACGAAAAATGGTTGCACGTGACCGGCATTCACGAAAAGAAACTGGCATCAGAAGCGCCCGTGAAGCCATTATTTTTGAAGCGCCAAAGTTAATGGAACACATTGATGCCTCAAAAAACAAAAAACTCGAACTGGAATCTCCCCGAAATTGCTACGTATGCAAAGCCGTTTACACCAAATTGCATCATTTTTACGATACTATGTGTACCGAATGCGGCGATTTTAATTACGCCAAACGTTTTCAAACAGCCGATCTTACCAATCAAGTTGCCGTTGTTACGGGTTCTCGTTTAAAAATTGGTTATCATATTACTTTAATGTTGTTGCGCGCAGGAGCCACTGTTGTTGCAACCACAAGATTTCCGGTCGATTCTGCATTGCGTTTTTCCCAGGAAAAAGATTATTTTGATTGGGCCGATCGCCTAAAAATTCACGGACTCGATTTAAGACATATTCCAAGTGTCGAAATTTTTTGCAATTATATAGAGCAGCAATACAGCCGTTTGGATATTCTAATCAACAATGCTGCGCAAACCGTTAGAAGACCGGCCGGATTTTACCATCATTTAATGGCAAAAGAAGAAATGAATTATAGTGATTTGCCGCAATTTGCCAAAAATTTGCTCAGCAACCATCACAACTGTTTGCAGGAATTGAGAAGTCTTTCTTCAGAAATTGCAAACAATCAAACCAATATTCCGGTGACCTGGCACGGATCGGAACCAGGAATCGGACTAAGTTCCTCAGCAAAATTGTCGCAAATTCCTTATAGTTTCGACAATTCTTTAACGGCCAGCGAAGTTTTTCCGGAAGGAAAACTGGATGCCGATTTACAGCAGGTAGATTTAAGAAAAACAAACAGCTGGCGATTGAAATTGGGCGAAATTGAAACCACGGAAATGATTGAAGTGCAATTGGTGAATGCCGTTGCGCCATTTGTGCTGTGCAACCGCTTGTCCAATTTAATGAAAAAAGAAAATACCGGACAAAAACACATCATCAACGTGTCGGCAATGGAAGGGAAATTTCACCGATTTACCAAGCAAGATCGACATCCACATACCAACATGGCCAAAGCAGCATTGAACATGATGACGCATACTGCGGCTTCAGATTTTGCTAAAAGCGGCATTTATATCAATGCCGTTGATACAGGTTGGGTTACCGATGAAGATCCGGTGGATTTGTCTAAACATAAAATAGAAGTGCATGATTTTCAGCCACCTTTGGATATTGTAGATGGCGCCGCACGCGTCATGGATCCGCTATTCGACGGCATAAACACAGGAAAACATTGGAGCGGTAAATTTTTAAAAGATTATCGCCCGATAGACTGGTAGGCCCCCTAACCCCTGCCTCGCCGGCAGGCAGGCCCGAAGGGGGACAGAGCGTTAAGAAAATGTTCAGTGAACATTTTTAGCGATAGGGCCAGCCGGCGCGAGGGCATTAAAAAGTTGAAGGCTCAAAGTTTTTAATTTTACATAATATTATATTTCAAATCAAACTCCCTTTCCTTAGGAAAGGGCTGGGGATAGGATTAAAATAAAACATTCAAACAATGGAAGAACAGCCAAACAATCCGCTTCACGGCGTTAAACTTGCAGAAATACTTCAATTTTTGGTGGCGATGTATGGCTGGGAAGAATTGGGTGAACGCATTAACATCAATTGCTTTAAATCGAATCCTTCCATAAATTCGAGCTTAAAATTTTTAAGAAAAACCCAATGGGCGAGGGATAAAGTTGAAAATCTTTATTTGCGTTCCATCAAATAAAAATTCTAAAATTGTTACACACTTCTGTTTGTAAAAAGTACTACTTTTACATTATAAATTCTTGAATATGCCAAATAAAAAATATAAAATAGCCGTATTGCAGCTAAATTTAAATGATATCGCTGAAAATAATTTAAAAAAATGTTTAAGCTGGGTAAAAGATGCCGCAAAACAAGGTGCGGAAGTCATTTCATTGCCCGAATTGTACAGCAGCCATTATTTTTGTCAGAGTGAAGACACCGATAATTTTGCATTGGCTGAAGAATTGTACAGTACGTCATTCATCGCTTTCAGCGCATTGGCAAAGGAATTGGGCGTGGTGATTATTGTGCCGTTTTTTGAAAAAAGAATGGCTGGAATTTACCATAACAGCGCTTATATTATTGATACGGACGGATCTGAAGCAGGGTTGTACCGTAAAATGCACATTCCGGACGATCCACACTTTTATGAAAAATATTATTTTACACCGGGAGATATCGGTTTTAAATCATTTCCTACCAAAAAAGGCAATATAGGCACGCTGATTTGTTGGGATCAATGGTATCCGGAAGCGGCGAGATTAACGGCTTTACAAGGTGCGGAAGTGTTGTTTTATCCTACCGCAATTGGCTGGCATCCAAAGGAAAAAGAGCAATATGGCGTAAATCAGCATGGCGCTTGGATGAATGTGATGAAAGGCCACGCCGTGGCAAATGGCGTTTATGTGGCAGCCGCCAACAGAATTGGTTTGGAAAAATACTTGCCAAATACAGAAGGCATTGAGTTTTGGGGTTCTTCTTTTATTTGTGGTCCGCAAGGCGAAATATTGGCGCAGGCATCGCACGATAAAGAAGAAATTTTAATTGCTGAAGTAGATTTGGATTTACAGGAAAATGTGCGTCAGAACTGGCCATTTTTGCGCGACAGAAGAATTGACGCTTATGGCGAGATCACCAAAAGAGCCATCGATAAATAATGGTAAATAACAGAAGATTTCCGGCAGAATGGGAGAAGCAGCAAGGTTTGTTGCTTTGTTTTCCGCACAATGGCAACGATTGGCCCGGAAAATACGGCGCGATTCAATGGGCTTTTGTGGAATTTATCAAGAAAGTTGCCAATGTTGAAGCGGTTTTTTTATTGGTTGCCAATGAAAAATTGAAAGAAAAAGTGACCGGAATGCTTGAAATGGCGCATGTAAAAACAGCCAACGTTTCTTTTATAATCCAAAAAACAAATCGAAGCTGGATGCGAGATTCCGGACCCATTATTGTCAAAAATAAAAATGGGAGGGAAGCTTTAAATTTCAATTTTAATGGCTGGGCAAAATACTCCAATTACCAACTCGATAAATTGGTGCCATCAAAAGTTGCATCGTTTTTGGACGTTCCGCTAACGCAGGCAATGTATCAAGGAAAACCAGTAATTTTGGAAGGCGGCGCTATTGACAGTAATGGAAAAGGAACTTTATTAACTTCCGAAGAATGTTTGCTCCATCCCAGCATTCAAGTCAGAAATGAAAATTTCACCAAAGCAGATTATGAAGCGGTTTTTAAAGAATATTTGGGAATCACCAATGTAATTTGGCTGGGCGATGGCATTATTGGCGATGATACGCACGGACATATTGATGATTTGTGCCGATTTGTGAATGAAGACACCATTATTACTGTGGTGGAATCTGATCCCAAAGATCCAAATTACAAGCCATTACAAGATAATTTAAAACGATTGCAACAGGCAAAACTGGAAAACGGTAAATCCCCAAAAATTGTTTGTCTGCCGATGCCAGAGAGAATCGATTTTGACAATGTGAGAATTCCGGCGAGTTATGCCAACTTTCTCATTTTAAACAAATGTGTTTTGGTGCCTACTTTTAACGATCCAAATGACCGGATTGTTTTAAATATTATTGCCGATTGTTTTCCTGACAGAGAAATTATTGGCATAAGCGCGATAGATTTAATTTGGGGTTTTGGCACTTTGCATTGTTTGAGCCAACAAATTCCTGCTTAATTCATTCTAAACTTTCAACAAGGGGTTTTAACCCCTTGCCAATATTAATGCTGCTATTTCAACAAGGGGTTTAAACCCCTTGCCAATATTAATGCAGCTATTTCAACAAGGGGTTAAAACCCCTTGACAATATTAATGCTGCTATTTCAACAAGGGGTTTTAACCCCTTGCCAAT
>JAUYUA010000054.1 GCA_030694935.1 Lutibacter sp.
AGTAGAATGATTAATAGCGAACCTGCCTGTCCGGCAGGCAGGCAGCATCTGTACCAATAAAAAATAAAAGATAAACAGATGAAAAATTCATTGAAAAAATCACCGACTTTATCAAAAAAGAGAAAGTCGATTTTTGGAACGAGTTGACTTCAACTGAACAAAAAGAAATCGAAAAAGGAATTAAAGAATTGGATAAAGGAAAAAGAGTTTCTTATAATGAATTCTTGAAAAAGATTTCTTAATGAGCGTTTTTTTATCAGAATTGGCTGAACGCAAACTCTTAAAATCCAGTAATTTTTATTCCTTAATTAGCGATTTGTATTTTGTTGTTCATCAATTCCACGTTGAAGTTTACTTTTGCTTTCAACGCTCCAAAAACCTTCAAAATAGTTTCCAGAGTAACGTTGGTCATATTGTTTTCTAATTTTGAGATTTGAGCACGTTGAACACCAATTAATTTTCCTAATTGTTCTTGTGTTAAGTTTCGTTCCAACCGAACAGTTCTAATCATTTCGCCTAAAACCTCAAGTTGCAATTCTTGCTCATAGTGCGTTCTTTTTTCTGTCCCTATTTCACCAATAAATTCATCCTTTATTTGGTCAAACGTAAACATTTGCAATTCTTTATTTTTTGTTGCCATTGTTTTCTTTTTTAAGTTCAAAATATTTCAATCTAATTTGTTCGGCTTTTTCAATCTCTTTATCTTGCGTTTTTCCTGTCTTTTTGATAATTCCGTGAGTCGCCAAAACCAAAGTTTCCTGTTTATTTTCTTTGTCCCAAAAAGCAAAAATCCTGAAGTAAGTTTTGTTAAACAAGGTTCTAAACTCCCAAATTTCGCCTTTCAGCTTTTTAAACAATTCATGGTCTGTTTTAATTTTTGCTTTATCAACATTAAAGATTATTGGCTTAATTTTAATAAGAACAGCAATTTATAGAACGTTATTTTGGGCGTTCCTGCCGATAAGGCAGGCGGGCTTTTCGTTACAATCTTTTTTGATTCACCAAAAGGGCGAATCAAAAAAGGATTTTCACTACAATCCCTAACGCAAATGCTGTTATAAATTGAACTTAGCTAGATTATTTTATCCCTGCTTTTATTGTCCAAACCCAACAAAAATTCTCTTGCCTCGGTCAAAAATATTACTTCATATTTTTTCATTCATAGCGCTTGTTTGTTTCCATACAAAGATACAATATTATTTTATTGTCATACTTTTTTTGAGAATTTATTTTGATGCTACGTTCGTGCTTACTATTTCTGCCAACATCAGACTAGCCTTTCCTGCCGGCCGCAGGTCAATGTCATTAAGTTAAGGAAATATTTGTCATTCCGACAAAGGAGGAATCGCAACAAATAAGCACGTATGATGAGATTCCTCGTACCTCGGAAGGACAAAAATAATGCATAAATGTCTTAACTTAATGACATTGGGCCGCAGACGGGTTTCGTCATAAAATATTGAAACCATCATCCTGAACCTGCCTCGCCGGCAGGCAGGCTTGTTTACTCACCACATTTAATTTTTTGGACTTCGTGAATCTCCGATTTCAGGATCTCATGAAATGAATCCAAAAACATCCTAGCCAACAATTCAATTGATAACTTTAAAACAAACAACTCAAATTACAATAATAACCGCGTCATCCTGAATTTATTTCAGGACCTCATAAAATGAACCTTAAATCAAACAAAACAAATCATCAAATAAACATTTCAACATTTCAACAACAAATTCGTATATTGCAGCCGCTTTAAAAACAGTTTCTTTTGAATAACTCATTCGATAAATATCAAAAAAGAAGATTGCGATCTTCCTACCTTTCCGTCATCATAAGCATTGCTTTGGTGTTATTTTTAGTGGGACTGCTTGGCCTTATTGTCCTAAAAACCAACAGTATAACAAAACACTTTAAAGAAAAAGTGGCCATAACCGTATTTTTAAACGACAATGCCAAAGACAAAGATGTGGAAAATTTGCAGGCCGAATTAAAAAAGGCCGAATACGCAAAAACGGTCACTTATATTTCAAAAGATGAAGCCGCCAAAATTTACAGTGCCGACATTGGCGAAAACTTTTTAGAGTTTTTGGGCGAAAATCCGCTTAAAAATGCCATTGATATTTCACTGAAATCCGAATTTGTGACGCCAGAAATTATGGCAGGCATAGAAAAAGAATTGGTGCTTAGAAACATTGTTTCAGAAGTTACTTACGACAAGCCGCTGATTGAATTACTCTCAAAAAACATCAACCGACTAAGTTTTTGGATGCTTGTTTTTAGCGCGCTGTTTACCTTAATTGCCATCGTTTTAATCAACGGATCTATCCGTCTTTCGGTATATTCAAAACGATTTACCATCAAAACAATGCAAATGGTGGGCGCCACAAAAAGCTTTATCCGTTGGCCTTTTATTTGGCAAAGCGTAAAACTGGGCATTGTTGGCGCATTGGTTTCCATTGCGGGTTTGCTGGCATTTATATCCTATTTAAACAAAAATATCCCTGAGTTGGAACTGTTTTCCGACATCAATATTTTGGGCATTGTGTTTCTCGGAATTATCGGATTGGGGATCCTCATTACCTGGTTAAGCACGTTTTTTGCAACCCAGCGATTTTTAAACCTAAGAACAGACGAACTTTATTATTGATAAAAATAGAAGTCCTGTAATTACTGTAAAGTTTATTGTGAGCTTGTCGAACTACAAATAATTTTTATGATGAACCAAAAAAATAAAGAAATCAAAAGCGAATTCCTTTTCGGAAAAAGAAATTATGCAATTATGTTAATCGGTCTTGCTTTTATTGGACTCGGATTTATTTTAATGGCAGGCGGCGGAAGCGACGATCCCGAAATTTTTAACCCCGAAATGTACAATTTCAGACGGATTCGTTTGGCGCCAACATTGGTAATTATAGGTTTGGGCATTCAAATTTATGCCATTATGGCCAAACCTAAAAAATAAGAATGACTTATATTGAAGCTATTGTTTTAGCCATTATTGAAGGAATTACCGAATATTTACCCGTTTCTTCAACTGGCCATTTAATTATTGCATCGTCTTTTTATGGCATTGCCGGCGACGATTTTACCAAATTATTTACCATCGTAATTCAGCTGGGCGCCATTTTAGCGGTGTTGGCTTTGTATTGGAAACGCTTTTTTCAAAGTGTCGATTTTTACTTAAAACTTTTTGTGGCATTTTTGCCCGCCGTATTTTTCGGATTGCTTTTTAACAATTATATTGATGGTTGGCTTGAAAGTCCAATCATTGTGGCCATTACCTTAATTTTGGGCGGATTTATTTTATTGAAAGTCGATGACTGGTTTAAATCAAATGAAATTGTAGATCCTAACCAACCATATAAACATACCGAAATAAGTTACGCCACAGCGCTAAAAATCGGATTCTTCCAATGCTTTGCTATGATTCCGGGAACTTCCAGAAGCGGCGCATCAATAATAGGAGGGATGACTCAAAAACTGAACAGAAGAACCGCCGCCGAATTTTCATTCTTTTTGGCAGTTCCAACCATGTTTGGCGCAACTTCAAAAAAATTGTACGATTATTACAATGCAGGTTTTACCTTAAGCCAGCACCAAATTAATTATTTGCTCATTGGCAACGTGGTTTCTTTTATCGTAGCCCTGCTTGCCATCAAATTTTTTATCGATTATTTAAGCAAAAACGGATTCAAATTGTTCGGTTATTATCGGATAGTTTTGGGTGTTGCTTTATTGCTGATTCATTATTTTGTAATGCCTTTAACCGTTGTATAATGTTGACTGGAGAAGATTTTAAAAACGGACAAATATTGTTGATTGACAAACCTTTAACCTGGACATCTTTTCAGGTGGTCAATAAATTACGTTGGAATATTCGACATAAATTTGGCCTGGGAAAAATAAAAGTGGGCCACGCCGGCACCTTAGATCCGTTGGCAACCGGTTTGCTAATTATTTGCACCGGAAATTTCACCAAAAAAATAGACGAATATCAGGCGCAGGTAAAAGAATATACCGGTGAAATCACATTGGGCGCCACCACGCCAAGCTTCGATTTGGAAACCGAGGTGGATGAAAATTTTCCGGTTGATCATATTACGGATGATTTAATCCATAAAACGGCACAACAATTTGTTGGGGACATAGCGCAAATTCCGCCTATGTTTTCTGCCATTAAAATGGCTGGAGTGCGAATGTACGATTTGGCGCGTCAAGGAAAAACACGTGAAATTACTTCGAGAAACATCACCATCCAAACTTTTGAAATCACCAACATTACAATGCCTAAAGTGCAATTTAGAATCGTGTGCAGCAAAGGAACCTACATTCGTTCTTTGGCCTACGATTTTGGAAAAGCATTAAATTCGGGCGGACATTTATCTCAATTGCGACGCACTAAAATAGGCGATTTTAATGTAAAAGATGCCGTTGAAATTGAAGATTTTATCGCCAATTTATAAACTTTTTATGAAGTAAAGGCATTTTTTAAATCCGTCACCCTGAGCGGTGGTTGCAGAGCGAAGTCGAAGTAAGTCGAAGGGCGTAAAACTTTGCGTTTCTTGCGGTTAAATCTGCTTATTTATTGCAAATTCTTTTCTAATTTAGCTGGATTTTGTCTTGTATCAAAAACATTTATTATTTCAATCCGATGTTTCTCTACATTTACCCAATAAATTATTTTGTAATTTTTATAAACTAAATATCTGAATTCTTGAAATCTTTTTGACAATAGAATTTCTTTTTGACCAATTTGTGGATTTTTAGCTAAATCAATTGTAGCATCAAGAATTCCATTTGTCAAATTTTGTGCAATAATCAAACTTACTTTTAATTTGTAATAGTTAAATATGTCATCAAGTTTATCCTCTGCAAATTGCGTCCAATAAACGATTAACTCCATTTTTGAATTTTAGCTTTAAGGTCGATGGCTTTAATGAGTTTTTCATTTTTTGAATCGTCAAGTGATTGGTTAATATCACTATTAAATTGTTCAATACTCATTGGTTTGAAGTCGTTCTCAATCAATTCAATTTTTCTTTTTCTTAAAAGATTTTCTAGGCCACTTACAATTTCTTCATTTTGTAACCTGAGAAATTCTTGAATAAATGATAATTTTCTAGCTTCTAAATTCATTTTATTTATTTTTATCAAAAATATAAAATCTATTTAAATGTTGTAGTTAAATTTCTAATATTATTTAAAATCCGCTTGTTCCAACTGTATTAAAATACTGCTTTTCAATCATTATAAAATTTATTTATTGAAGCTGTTTAAGGAAAATATTGGCATAAAAGTTGAGGATTTTTAACCTATTTATAAGCTTTTAGATGATGAAAAAACCATTTCTTATTTTGATGCTGCTTATTTCAATGGGTATATTTGCCCAAAACAACATTCATTATAATTTTACGGTGAACACTACTTTTATGGCAAATGAAAATTTTGGAAAATATGATGAATATGCCGAAAAAAGAGATTGGAATATCATTTTGCCACGTGCTTTATTGATTCGAAACGGGTTTGATGTTACTGTAAATCATTTTGTGTCTGTGGGATTAAATTTGGGCCTCGATTGGCATGAAGATTTGGATGTGCTCGCCGTTCCTTATTATATTGATTCTAAATTTACCATTCTAAAAGATGGCAATGACCGGCTTTATATAGGCGGAGGCTATGGAAAATTGGTGAAGTTGGGAAAGGCTTTTGAACGCGGACAGTATTTTAAGGCGGGAATAGGTTACCAAGCTGCTACAGAAAAAGCGCATAGTTTTATTATTAACATCGATTTTCACCAAAAGAAAATGGAAAATTTTGAAAACGGAAGGCTCAATAGCCTTTCTTTAGGTTTGGGTATGAGTTTTTTATAAAAATCGTCCCAGCCAGCTGCCATAATATTGATTTCATCCGCTAGGCGAAAAATTCAACTTATGATTGTACCGGTTTAAAAAATCAAAAAAATCGTAAATCGTAAACCGTAAATCCGTCACCCTGAGCGGTGGTTGCAGAGCGAAGTCGAAGTAAGTCGAAGGGCGTAAATCAAAATGAATCTCTGTGTCATAGCTGTTAGTTACACTAAGTTTCACGGAGAGCCACCAAGTTACACAAAGAAAATATTTAGCTTTAGCGAACTTTGCGTAAAACCTTGCGTCCCGATATCGGGATTGCGGTTAAAAAATCAAAAAAATCGTAAATCTAAAATCGTAAATCAAAAATCATAAATCAAAAATCCGTCACCCTGAGCGGTGGTTGCAGAGCGAAGTCGAAGTAAGTCGAAGGGCGTAAATCAAAAATGAATCTCTGTGCAATAGCTAGGAATTCCCCGTTTTTACAAATCGTCCCAGCCAGCTGTCCATAATATTAATTTCAAACCCAAATTCCAATTCCTCTTTTAGATTGATCATCGAATTAAACACCATCGTATTTTGGGAAACACCTTTATCTTTAATCATTTTTTTAAACTCGGGAAGCGTTTTGTACTGCACAAATTCGCCTTGTTTGTAACACACATTAATCCGGTCCATTAAAATAATTTCGTAGCTATTTTCTAAGGATTGAATAAAAGTCGCCAAACTATCTTGGGCTTCCAAACTTAGGCTCTGTTCGGTATCATCGGCCGTAATAATGATAAAACGATCATATTTGATCACATAAGCCGCTGAAATGGGCTGATTTTCATTTTCCCATTCCGTTAAAAATTGGTCAATTTTGGCGGTTATTTCTGGAAGTTCCTGTGCATAAAATTTTCTGCTTGCCGGAAATACCCAAATTTTTGCGGTTTCGGGAATGCTGTTAAAATCTGTAATCATCGGTTTTATTTAAGCTGCAAAGGTATTCAAAATAAACCGGAAACTGATAGGAAGTGATTAACAAACGTTTCCGCTAGCGATCGAAAATTCAAAAAATCTAAAATCGTAAATCACAAATCCGTCACCCTGAGCGGAGTCGAAGGGCGTTATTCAACTTGCGTTAGCGACTGCAGCGGAAAACCTTTTTTAATTCGCCCTTTTGGCGATTAAAAAAGTTTGGAACGAAAGGCGCGACCCGCCAGCTGGCGGGTAACGCCCATCAAAAAAGCGGGCAGGCCAAAATATTTAAAAAAATTAAGTGTTAACCAAGATCTGGCGCTTTTGAATGAACTGGATACTGAAAGTTTAAATGAAAAAATTCAAAAATCGTAAATCGTAAATCAGAAATCGTAATTTTAGTTGGCGTGCAACAAACTGAGCAGTTCATTTTGCGTGTTGTTGCCTTTGTCTTTATTGTACCAAATTTGCAAGTTCTTTTTAAATTCTTCGTCCAAACTTCCGTTTTGGGCTTTATAGTCCACCACCATTTTTGAGGCAATGCCAGGTCTTGGTCCCCAAGAATCCAACACGTTATTTTCCTGGTCTAAAATAAGGACTTTTGGAATTGATTTGCTGCCGTTTGTTAAAAACTGGTTCATTAAATCCTCATTTTCATCGCGAAGCACAATTTTAAAATCAATGTTGTCTGAAGCTTCAGAAACTTTATTGATAATGGGCAATATTTGGGCGGCATCACCGCACCAGCCTTCAGCAATCACCAAAAAAGTGAAGCCTTTGTTTAAATTGTCAAGAGAATTTTTTGTTGCTGTAGAGATGTCCAAGGTTTTATCCAACCGGTCCATCCTTTTGTCATTTAAAATGCTAAAAGTGAGGTGATCTTCAGATTGTTCCATTCCGGTGGATTTTCCTTCAGCAATTAAATTTTTTATTAAATTTCTATAGGCGGAATAGGAAATTGTATTATTTAAACTGTTTTTTATTAACGAGTTATTCATTTTTTTATTACATTTATGTCGTTTTCGACGCATTTGAGACTGTTTACTTACATCATTTACGCGCATTTAAATCTCCAATGCAAAATTATAAATAGATTTTGAATAACAAATGTAACATTAATCACCAAATATAAAGATAAAAATATCTTTTATTCATCAAAGTATGACTTTAGTCATATTTTAGCTTATTTTGGAAGTCTATATTTGCTAGGTATTTATTAACGTTAATCACAATATTATGAAAAAAATCAATTTAACCATCTCATTTTTAGTGCTATTGGCGCTTTTTGTGGTCTCTTGCAACAGCGGAGAAAAAAAACCGGCCGCAACAGAAACCCAAACCGAAACTGCTCCTCAAGGTCAAGGGCAATCTGCAGTTGTTGACACCGTTTCGGCGGCAAACGCGTTGCAAGTCGCTAAATCATTAGACGATTTTAAAACCTTGGTGGCAGCCATTGAAGCTGCAGGGGTTGAAGATGCAGTAGTAAATGCAGGGCCTTTAACCGTTTTTGCACCTGTGAATGGCGCATTCGACAAACTTCCCGCAGGAACAGTGGACGATTTATTGAAACCTGAAAATAAAAGCAAACTGGCTTTTATCTTAACCAACCACGTGGCTCCGGCAAATTATCCTGAAAAACAACTGAAAAAAGAATTCGAAAAAGGACGTAAATTGTATATGGCCTCCGGAAAATATTTAACCGTTGAAGTAAAAGAAGACGGTATTTATGTGGGCGGTACAAAAATATTGAAATCCGTTAAAGTAAGCAATGGCTGGATTCACGTCATCGACAACGTATTGGTGCCGGCCGAATAATTTTTAAACGAAAAAACGAACAGAAAAAATAGAATAGCCAAGATTTCTTATTGAAACTTAAAAAAGGGGCTATTTCATACAACCCTAATTAATATAAATTTACAGATGAACTTAAAAATAACAGTATTTGCAATTATAGCAGCAGTAATCTCAAGTTGTGGAGGTGAAGGAAAAAAGGAGGAAAAGGTTTCAGCGCCTGTTGAAGAACAAAAAGCAGCGGTTGAAACCGATCCAATGAAAGACAAAGGTGTTGGACCTATAACCAGTATTACACTTGGAGAAATTGACCAAAAAATGGCCGAAGAAGGAAAAGCAGTATTCTTGGCAAAATGTTCTGCCTGTCATAAAATCAGCAAAAGAGTGGTTGGACCGGCTTTGGTAGGCATTACAGAAAGACGCACGCCAGAATGGATTATGAATATGATTTTAAATCCTGAGAAAATGGTGGTGGAAAATGCTGCAGCCAAAAAATTATTGGAAGAATATTTGGCGCCCATGGCAAACCAAAATTTAACAGAAAATGAAGCTCGACAAATATTGGAATACTTTAGGACAAAAACTTCCACTTCGGAGGAGTAGTATACAAACAATGAACAAACAACAAACAAACAAACAAATAAATATAGAGTATGAAAACAATTTTTAAATCTTTACTAGTAATTACAGTATTTACTATGGTACTGGGCAGTTGTGGAAAGGGAGACTCAAAGAAAAATGGAGCCTTATCTGGCAATGCTGCCGAAAGAGTGTATGTTGCACCAGGTGAATACGATGAATATTATGCTTTTGTATCGGGAGGATTCAGCGGTCAATTAGCCGTTTACGGCCTTCCATCCGGTCGATTATTTAGGGTAATTCCTGTATTTTCTGTAGATCCTGAGAAATCTTATGGCTTTAGCGAAGAAACAAAACCAATGTTAAACACTTCGCACGGATTTATTCCTTGGGGAGATTCGCATCACCCAGATATTTCTCAAACCAATGGAGAATTGGACGGACGCTGGGTCTTTATTAATGAAAACAATACACCGCGTATTGCCAAAATTGATTTGACCACTTATGAAACTACAGAAATTATTGAAATTCCAAACTCTGCAGGAAATCACAGTTCTTCTTTTGTGACTGAAAATACCGAATACGTAGTTGCCGGAACTCGTTTTTCAATTCCTTATCCGCAAAAAGATATGCCAATTAAGGAGTATAAAGGAAACTTTAAAGGTGCCTTAACTTTTATTGCAGTAGACCAAAAACATGGTGGCATGTCAATCAAGTTTCAATTAATGATGCCTGGTTTTAACTACGATTTATCGCATCCGGGAAGAGGCGCTTCTCATGGTTGGTTTTTCTTTACAACCTATAATACAGAGGAAGCACATTCATTGCTGGAAGTAAATGCTTCTCAAAACGACAAAGATTTTATTGCTGCCATCAACTGGAAAAAAATTGAAGAATATGTGAACAATGGCGGAGGTAAAAAAGCGCCAACTCGCTATGCACACAATGTTTTCAACGAAGAAACGCATACTGCCACTTCTACCATAAAAGAAGAAGTGTTAATTATCAATCCAAGTGATGTTCCCGGTGCTGTTTATTTTATGCCAACGCCAAAATCTCCTCACGGTTGTGATGTTGATCCATCAGGTGAATACATTGTTGGAAGCGGAAAATTGGCTGCAGAACTTACAGTGCACTCGTTCAGTAAAATGCTAAAAGCCATTGATGAGAAAAAATTTGACGGCGAAGCTTACGGAATTCCAATTTTACAATATGAAGCTACGTTGGCCGGTGCGGTTAAACAACCGGGCTTAGGGCCACTTCATACTGAGTTTGACGGAAAAGGAAATGCTTATACCACTTTCTTTATTTCTTCTGAAGTGGTGAAATGGAAATTGGGAACATGGGAAGTTCTTGACAGAAAACCGGTGTTTTATTCTGTGGGGCACTTAATGATTCCTGGTGGAAATTCAAGAAAACCTTATGGAAAATACTTGGTGGCTATGAACAAAATTACCAAAGACCGTTATTTGCCAACTGGTCCTGAAGTAACGCAATCGGCCCAATTGTTTGATATTACCGGAGATAAAATGGAAATGCTGTTAGATTTCCCAACCATTGGAGAGCCTCATTATGCCGCCGGAATTCCTGCGAGTATGCTTATGCCAAAATCAAAAAAAATATACAAATTAGAGGAAAACAAGCATAAATATGTGACCAAATCTGAAGGAGCCGCCAAAGTGGTAAGAAACGGAAATGAAGTTCACGTATATATGACCATGATTCGCTCTCACTTTGCGCCAGACAATATTGAAGGCATCCAAGTGGGCGATAAGGTGTATTTTCACATTACAAACCTTGAACAAGATTATGATGTTCCTCACGGATTTGCAGTGATTGGCGCAAATACTTCTGAGTTGTTGATTATGCCTGGACAAACAAAAACCAATATTTGGGAACCTAAACAAGTCGGGGTTTGGCCATTTTATTGTACAGATTTCTGTTCAGCATTGCACCAAGAAATGCAAGGTTATATCAGGGTTTCTCCAAAAGGATCCAATGTGCCTATTTCATTTACTTTGGATGGCGATGCTGTAGATGCTGAATAATTTTTTTCAGAAAAAAGTTTTAAAAAAATGAATAAACGGGCGAGAAAATAAACCAGCTCGCCCGTTTTTTTTAAAAGTTAATTTGAAACATAAAGGAATGATTAAATCTGTTACCGTTGAAAAATAAAATTTGAAGAGATGAAACGAGCCATAACAAATTTTGATACACACCAGAATGATTAATGGCGACCAGCCGGCAGGCAGGCAGGCTGCATCTGTACCAATAAAAAATAAAATATAAACAGATGAAAACACATAAAAGAACCCTCAATCAAACAAAAATAATTGAAGGAATGGACAAAGTTTATGAAAAGTTAATCGAATTCAAAAGGAAAATGAATAGCGAATTGGTAATTCTTAAAGACAATAAAATTATTA
>JAUYUA010000059.1 GCA_030694935.1 Lutibacter sp.
TTCGGCGAAGTAAAGAGGTTAAGCTGGGGCGGTTTTGAAGTTTTTTTAAACATCTGGCGTTCTTAATTTGGTGTTACCAAGATACATAAAATAATTTAAATATGCAACTAATTATCTGATTATTAGAATCTTAAATTATAAAATACTTTTCGGAGTGGACTCAATATTCTAATTTCAAATCAAACTCCCTTTCCTTGGGAAAGGGCTGGGGATAGGAATTTCTATATAATTTCCATTTTCTTTAACAAGAATGAAGCATTCATATTTTTACAGATTCCTTCTTTCAGTTTGTAATCGAAAAACAATTCATCATCAATAATTTCCGCATCAAAATAATAATTTTTAACTTCTGGCAATTCCTTTTCAATTTCACACAAACTTAAATCATGCGTGGCAATAATTCCGGTCGATTTTGAGCTCACCAATTTCTGGACAAATTTTTTGGAGCCAATCGCTTTATCGGTACTGTTTGTTCCTTTTAGAATTTCATCTAAAATGATAAAATAATCTTCATTTTTTATTTCATCCACAATAAATTTTAAGCGTTTTAATTCAGAAAAGAAATACGATTCATTGTCGGCCAAAGAATCGGAAGTTCGCATACTAGTAATCAATTTTATGGGGGAATATTTGAATGTTGACGAACAAACCGGCAACCCCATATTTCCCATCACAATCGACAAGGAAACCGTTCTTAAAAAAGTGCTTTTTCCAGCCATATTTGCACCGGTAACAATAAAAAATTGCTGATTTTCAATGGTGAAATCATTGTCTACCCGCTGCATAACTTTCAACAAAGGATGTCCTAAATTTTTAGCCGCAATCACATTTTTATGTTGTTCAATTTCGGGAAAAACGTAAGTCGGATGGTTAAAAGCAAAATTTGCCAAGGAGTTTTGTGCATCAAAAAAAGCAATCACGTTAATCCAATCTGCCACTTTGGTTTTATAACTTTCCATCCATTTTTCCAAATTATGGGCCAATTTCAAATCGCGCAATAAAAAAGCATTTCCGAAAAAAGCGATAATCAGGTTATTTCGTTGGTCAAAAGCGTCCAATATTTTAGAAAACTTGGCGAAAATAACAGATGCTTTTTGAGATTCAGTCTGAATTTCTTGTTGTTTTTCCTTTAAAATTTGGGAATCAAATGATGCGGTTTCAATCTCATTCAGCAATTTATGGTATTGCTTAAAAGTGTCTTTGGCATTGCTCGCCTCTTTGTACAATTCGTTGACTTTGTTGTAATAAATACCTGAAATCCCCAATCCGACAAAAATCCAAAGTATCAGTATTTGGTCGGCAATCATTTGCATAGCTATAAGTCCGATTAACACCAATGAAATTATTGAAAACAAGGTTGGCAAAAAGGCCAAAAATTTGGGAAATACCGATTTGTAATTTTGAATCCAGCTGACAATTTCCTTTGCGGGATGCTCCACTTTCACCAAACTTGCCAATGCAGAAAATCGCTGCCTCCATTTGGGTTTTTTACTTAATTCTTGAATGCCTTGCTGCTTTTGGGGAATGTTTAAAATGTCATTATTAGTCAGTAAATCTACAAATTTCTGCCGGCCTTCATTGGTGACTGTTCGGTTGGCGTATTGAAAAAAAGATCCTTTGCCAAACAAATCAATGTCGTAACTAAAAGGATGCACGGGATTTATAAATTCGTTTCCGCCATTTAAAGAGAAATAATCCCGGTTTAATACGTTGATTTCCGTTTTATTTATTTCGATTAAAGCTTTGTTGAGATTGCTTTTATATTGCAATTTAGCATGTTTAATCAATAAATAAACGAACAAAATTGCGGGAATAACCACGATATAAATCATCAATTTTACATTTCCAAAAAAGAAATAAATGCCGGCAACAGCAAGTAAAAAAATAATCAGCCGCAAGGAACTTGAAAGTGCCAATTGCTTTTTTAAACTTTTATGTTCCTGCTCAAAGCGCTCTTTTTCGGTTATATAAAATTCTAATGGATGTTGCATTTAATAATTTATGATGCCTTCAGACAAACTGACTACAGAAAGCGATGGATATTTTTCTTTTAATTTTAAGGTAATTTCATAGCTTGTAATGCCTTTTTTGCAAACAATGACATAGTTTTTTTGAAAATCGGGATGAAAATTTTCAATATCAAAAACATTGTAAGGCATTTTCTGATGCACTTTGAACGGAATAAATTCTTCCGAATTATTAAGAATGCTCACAATTTCCAAGGATGAATCGCCTATTTTTTCTTTTAAGACTGAAGCAGAAATCAGCAAAGAAGGATCCTGATTTGCGCAGGTTTCAACCACATAATCAGAATTTTCAAAAATAGATTTTATATCCAAAGATGTGTTTTTCTTCAACTTCATTTTGAGCTGTGAATTTTCCAAAGCATTGTAAATCAGCAATTGATTGGTCAGTAATTTACCGGTTTTCGTAATTAACTTAATCACTTCATTTACCTGCAAAATCGCAATCATTCCAACAATAGGATTCATCGTTCCGGCTTCTTCGCAATTGGGAATATCGGTGGCAATTTTAGGAAATGCATCCCGTAAATTGCAGCTGTAATTTCCATCTTCACCCAACACATTAAACGTTGCCGCATAACCGTCGAATTTATACAAAGAACCGTAAACCAAAGGTTTTTTTGCCAAAACGCAGGCGTCATTTATCAAATATTTTACCTGCAAATTGTCGGTTCCGTCAACCACAATATCAACTTCTGAAATCAATTCCAAAATAGAATTTTTAGTCACTGATTCATTGTTGGTGGTAACTTTGGTGAATGGCGTTCTTTTCAATATTTCATTGGCCAACACTTCAACTTTTGGCTGATGAATATCTTCCGTTTTATAAAAAACCTGACGATGCAAATTAGAAACCGAAACAGTATCAAAATCAACCAAATGCAATTCTCCAATGCCGCTTGTTGCCAAATAAATCGCAACCGGACTTCCCAAACCGCCACACCCAATCACCAATACTTTTGCCTTTTGCAATAGTTCTTGTCCGGCCTCACCAATTTCCGGTAAAGTGATTTGGCGCAAAAAATAGGTTTCTTTATTGAAGCTCATTATACGATAAAAATTAAATTTCAGGGCTTGTCCGCATTTAAAATTAAAAACAACCCCTTAAAAAATATATTGTCATAGTTCTCTTGTAAAGTTTTACAACTGTTAACTTTAGGCAATCTAGGCACTCCAAACTTTAGGCACTAAATAGTTACAATTTTAGTTTACAAAAAAAATTAATTTATTCCTCGTTTATTTCTTTGTGCGCAGCTTTAAATTCCTCAGGAGTATTTATATTTCTGATGAATTCATCATCAACTTCAATAATTTCAATATCGGAATTAAGCAACACTTTTCGCGGACAAGAATAGCCCTGGCCTAAATAATTTAACAATAACGGGTAACTTTTAGGTTCCCAAATGGTGATTAAAGGCTCTGGAAATTGACTGTTTTTTCCTTTGATGGATGTCGCAGCTTTTGACGGATTTCTGTGATTCAGCAACAATTTAATCACTTCATCATTCACAAAAGGCAAATCAGTTGCCAAAACCAGCCAGGCCACATCCGGATTTTCCTGAAACGCGGAACATATCGCGCCAAACGGCCCCAAACCCACAAATTTGTCGGTGATTTTGTTTTCAATTCCTATTTCCTGATCTTCCCTAACGGATAAATAGGTTTTTAAATGGTGTTTTTCCAACAATTCAATGGCCACATCGCGTTGATTTTTACCATAAAAGTTAAGCGTGCCTTTGTCGGTTCCCATTCTGGTACTTTTTCCGCCGGCCAAAACCAATCCGTGAATGGACGCTATTTTTTCTTTGATTAAATTTTCAATGTGTTTTGTAATATTGTCTATTTCATCAATTTTATAACACAGCAAGTTTTTTATCTGCGGATTTTTTGCTTCCAAAAATTCAAAATATTTGGCATCATCAGTCAATTTTACAACAAATTGAATGTTGTTGAGTTGATCCAATCTTTTCAACACAGAAGCTTCTTTATCGTTGTCTAAAATCAATATTTGTTTGGCGCCTTGGTAATGATTTCCGTTGATAAACAAAAAATCATATTGCGAAAACTGAATGCGCTGATTGAATTTATTAAGCCCAATTTCTGATGAAATATTTGCAGTTCCCTTTGAATGAAAAGTAAAAGAATCAACAGCATTTTGTTCTGTTTCTTCACTGTGGGATGCGTCTAAATATGCCAATTTATACTGCGTCAATTTTGCAGAAACCTGTTGAACCAAATCAGCAATAACACTGCATTTTGTGCCAACAATTGAAATTTCATTCGTCGCAAAATTGTCGTTTTCCTTTAATTTAAGTTTTGCGTGTTTTTGATGTTTACTCATTTTTTATGTCGCTTTTTCCTCCGGATTTTTTCACCAGTTTCACTTCTTTAATCACCATTTTTTGCGAAATGGATTTGCACATATCGTAAACCGTTAATGCAGCAATAGTCGCGCCAGTTAATGCTTCCATTTCAACACCGGTTTTTCCTTCAATAGAAACGGTACACACAATCTCAATATTTTCTTTATCGGTAATTTCAATGTCAATGTCAACGCCGTTTATCAATAAGGGGTGGCACATTGGAATGAGTTCCGAAGTTTTTTTAACCGCCTGAATTCCGGCAATAATGGCTGTTTGAAAAACCGGGCCTTTTTTGGTGAACAACTCTTTACCTTCAAAATGCGCAATAATTTCTGAACCCAAAAACATCGTTGCTTTTGCTGTTGCCGCACGGTTGCTGACTTTTTTATCGCCAACATTGACCATTTTTGGCTGATTTTTTTTATTAATATGAGAGAATTTATTTTCCATAAGTGAAAGATTGCTTCACTGCGTTCGCAATGACGATTTACTATCGATAAGTGATTACAGGAAAAACTTCTCCTTTGGTAAAATTACTGCGATTATCCGGCAATTCCAAAAAAGCGTCGGCGTCAGCCAAATTGGCCAAATCGCCAGATCCTTTTCCCGAAATAGGCGTTGCCATCAATTTACCTTCAACCTGATTTAATTTTACCTGCAAAAAATAAGTCAGTTCTGGTTTAAAATAAAAGTCTTCGCTTAAAATGGCCTGCTGTTTGTTTTCAAAATTCAATCCAACGGATTTATAATACCATGGATTAAAATATTTTATACAATTTACAAAAGTTGAGACCGGATTTCCAGGGAAAGCAAATATCACCTTATTGTTTTTTTTACCAAACCAAAATGGTTTTCCCGGACGTTGTTTTACTTCGTGAAAAAGTTTTTCAACGCACAATTCATTTAACACTTCGGGAATAAAATCGAATTTTCCTTTGGAAACCGCACCACTAAAAATAAGCACGTCATAATTGTTCAATAACGAATCTATTTTGGTTAAAAGCACTTCTTTATCGTCCAAAATATGCAAGGTTTCCGCTTTTATTTTCAGATTTTCCAAGAGGGAAACCATGGTGAAAACATTGCTTCTTCTAATTTGATGGTCGGCCGGGATTTCCCCAACTTCAACCAATTCATTGCCGGTTGAAACAATGATCACTTTTGGCTGTTTTGCAACTTTTATAACGGCTTTCCCAATGGTGGCAAAAACGCCAATTTCGGCAGGAGAAATGAGGGTGTTTTCTTTGACCAGTAAATCGCCCTGCTTTTTGTCGGTTCCTTTTAAATGAATATTTTGAAAACTTTTTAAAGCATCTAAATTTATAGTTGCAGTTCCGTTTTCAATGGTCAACAATTCATATTGAATAACGGCATCAACATTTTTTGGCAGCACGGCGCCCGTCATCGCTTCCATACAATTGCAGGCATTTTGAAGCGTTAATTGCGCACTTCCTGCAGCCTGAATTCCTTCAATATTAAATTTCCTTTGTCCGTTGTTAAATGCTTCTGAGGAAATCGCAATTCCGTCCATACTAACTCTGTCAAACGGCGGAAAATCGCGATCGGCAAAAATATTTTCCTTCAAAATTCTTCCGCAGGAATTTAAAAAATCCACCTCTTCAATCCCAAAATTTTGAGCATTATTTAAAACGATTTCTAAGGCTTCTTTTACTTTGATTAAGTCCATTTTGTATGAAATTATAAGCAACAAATATAGGCGTTTTATCGCAAAATACGGGTTACAAACATCACACTAAAATAGAAGAAATTTAGTTTAAAGGATTTTTATTCAGAAAAGTTGGGCAATTCGTTTGGGCGCGCAAAAGGGAAATCGGTAATTTTTTCCAATTTATAGTAACTGTTGAGTCCGGAGATTCCGACATTGTTCAACAGTCCAAGATCAATATAACCTTTGTTGTCTATGGCATTATCCGGCAAAATCAAATGCACAATTTTCCCAATGATTAACAGCGTATTGTTCAATTTTATTGGGACGCTTTCCATAAACTTCATCCCCAATTTTAAGCTGCTTTCTTTCACAAACGGCGCTATAAAATCGGACAAATATTCTTCTGTTAACTTGCATTTTTCAAATTCAGATTCCT
>JAUYUA010000081.1 GCA_030694935.1 Lutibacter sp.
GGCCCGTTTCATCTGTTTACATTTTATTTTTTAGCGGTAACAGCTGCTGCCTGCCTGCCGGACAGGCAGGTTCGCCATTAATGATTTCTGTGTATATCAAAATTTGCTATGGCTCGTTTCATTCGGTAAATATAAAAAGAATTAAAGAATGAATTTTTTTGAAAATAAAAAAGTTATTTTTGTTTGATAATAGACAAACCCAATGATTTCACAAAAACAATTTGAAAAAGAACTTGAACTAATCATTTCAAATGCTATTAGAGAAGATGTGGGTGACGGTGATCACAGCTCTTTGGCGTGTATTCCAAAAGAAGCGAAAGGAAAAGCAAAATTATTGGTTAAAGAAGCCGGAATTATTGCAGGCGTAGAAATGGCTAAAAGAATTTTTAGTTATGTGGATTCGGCGTTAAAAGTGGAAACATTGATTAATGATGGCGAATTTGTAAATTACGGTGATGTGGTTTTTTATGTGGAAGGGAGCTCACAATCTATTTTAAAATCGGAACGTTTGGTATTAAACGTGATGCAGCGGATGAGTGCCATTGCCACAAAAACAAAGGAATTTGCCAAATTGCTGGAAGGCACAAAAACCAAAATTTTGGATACCCGTAAAACCACGCCGGGCATCAGGGCCATAGAAAAATGGGCGGTTAAAATCGGCGGCGGCGAAAATCACCGATTTGCATTGTATGATATGATTATGTTGAAAGACAATCATATTGATTTTGCCGGAGGCATTTCAAAAGCCATTGAAAAAACAAAAAGCTACTTAAAAGAAAATAGCTTAGATTTAAAAATTATTGTTGAAGCCAGGAGCATTGAAGAAATTAAAGAAATATTAAAGCACGAAGGCATTCACAGAATATTGATCGATAATTTTGATTTTGAAGAAACCAAAAAAGCAGTTCAGTTAATTGGAAATAAATGCCAAACCGAATCATCCGGCGGCATAAATTTGGAATCCGTCAGGAAATATGCCGAATGCGGCGTAGATTATGTTTCTTCAGGCGCTTTAACACATTCTGTTTACAATATGGATTTGAGTTTGAAAGCGGTTTAATTATCAGTTAAATGTTATATGTTAAATGTTAAAAAAATCACGAATTAATCAAAAAATTCGTCATACTAAGCACAGCCGAAGAGCGTAAATCAAAAAATACCTTAGCAACGTTGAACGGAATTATAAAAAATGGAGGAATATACTAGGAAAATCATAAATAAAATAAAGAAACTGGAATGGATTATTCGGCTGGGAAAAAATGTAAAAATTCCAGGTTTAATGGGTATGTCTCTTTATGAAGTGCTAAAAATATATTTTCTTGGGATCATTAAAGGTGCGCTAACATCTCGTGCCGGCGGTATTGCATTCAGCTTTTTTATGGCCTTGTTTCCATTTTTACTTTTTATACTTACCCTCATTCCTTACGTGCCGATTGAAGGATTTCAGCAAGATTTTTTGTTTATGATTGAAAGCTTGTTGCCTCCAAATACAGCCAGTTCTTTTCAGGAAGTCATCCGCGATATTGTAATTAATAAATACGGCGGATTGCTTTCTTTCGGATTTTTAGCCTCCATTTTTTTAATGGCAAACGGGGTAAGTTCCATTTTTGCCGGATTTGAATATTCTTATCATGTGGTTGAAATGCGAAGTATTCTGCGCCAATATTTTGTTTCTATGCTTATGGCAATCGTATTGACGGTTATTTTATTTGTGGTGGTTGCGGTGACTGTTTATTTTGAAATAGGCATAAACGATTTAAAAGCACGAGGATGGCTGGAAGATGAAGTGTTCTGGATTGAAAAAGGAAGGTATTTTTTATTGGTGGCATTGATATTTTTTTCGGTTTCTGTTTTGTATAAATATGGCGCAAAAGAGGTGAAACAGAGTACTTTTTTTACGCCAGGTTCAGTTTTAACAACTGTTTTAACCTTATTAATGTTTAAGTTATTTGCCATTTATGTGTTGAAATTCGCCACCTACAACCAACTTTACGGCTCCATTGGCACTTTGTTGGTGTTAATGGTTTTTGTTTGGTTAAACTCCATCATATTGTTGTTGGGATTTGAGCTAAATGCAAGTATCAACAGACTTAAAAGAAATTATATAAAGGATTTGGAATTGAATGAAATTGCAATGAAAGAAGCGGAATTAATAGAAAAGGAACGAGAACTGAAAGATTTAAAGGAATCAAAAGAAAAAGACTTGAAAAAATAAAATTTAACAGATGAAAATGATAGCAATGATTCCTGCCCGTTTTGAAGCAAGCCGGTTTCCAGGGAAATTAATGAAAGATTTGGCAGGAAAAACAGTTATTTTAAGAACTTATGAAGCAACAAAAAATGCCAATTTGTTTGATGAAGTTTATGTGGTGACCGACAGTGATGTTATTTTTGATGAAATAATTTCAAACGGCGGAAAAGCGATAAAAAGCAAGAAGGAACATGAATCGGGGAGTGACAGGATTGCGGAAGCCATTGAAAATATGGATGTGGACATTGTTGTAAACGTTCAGGGTGACGAACCATTTACGCAAAAAGAATCACTTTCAAAATTGCTGGAAGTCTTTAAAATAGATCAAAAAAAGGAAATTGACATCGCTTCCTTAATGATAAAAATGGATGATAAAGCTGAAATTAACAATCCGAACAATGTAAAAGTGGTGACTGATGAGCGAAATTTCGCGCTGTATTTTTCTCGTTCGGCAATTCCGTATCCAAGGGATGAATCTTTTGCGGATTATTATAAACATATCGGTATTTATGCCTTCAGAAAAGATGCTTTGTTAAAATTCACCAAATTGCCAATGAATAGGCTGGAAGCTTCGGAAAAATTGGAAAATCTTCGTTTCTTGGCCCACGGATTAAAAGTGAAAATGGTAGAAACCGATCAAATCGCTATAGGTATCGACACACCAGAAGATTTGGAAAAAGCAAAGGCGATTTATAAAAATATACAATATTAAATATAGAAAAAATTTAAATTATTAAAAATCAAGTATCTAACTACTAATATCTAATATTTAACTTTTAATATCTAATATCTAATATTTAACTTTAAACTTTAAACATCTAACCAATGAGCTATACCAACAGACAACCAAAAGATTTTATGAAATCGTTGCAATTAATCCACTTCTCCTTATTGTTTATTATTGTGGTTTTTGGAGGCTACGTGGCTTTAAATGCCGGAGACCAATTGTTTTTTTCTTATGAAGACGATAAAATATTTTTATATATGGCAATTTTAATTTCTTTTGTGGGAAATTTATTTAGTAAATACTTATATAACAAGTTGTTAAAACAAATTCCTGCAGAAGCTGATTTGTCGCAAAAAGCTGTAAAATACAGCACTGCACATATTTTTAGGGTGGCGATGTTAGAATTTCCTGCGTTAATGTGCATTATTTTTGTGATGGAATCCAACAACAGTTTCTACTTTATTTTGGTTGGCATATTAATTTTGATGATTCTTGCTGTTTATCCCACCAAATATAAATTCGCCAATGAAGTTCCTTTGTCGGCAAAAGAAAAATCATTGTTAGAAAACCTTTAAATTGTTTTTTAATTTTTAGATATTTGCAAACCAATTTTTAAAGATGGCACAAAAACCAAGCATACCAAAAGGAACCCGCGATTTTTCGCCTTCCGAAGTGGCAAAAAGAAACTATATTTTTTCGACCATAAAACAAGTTTTTGAAACCTACGGATTTCAGCCTATTGAAACCCCAAGTTTTGAAAATTCAGAAACCTTAATGGGGAAATATGGGGAAGAAGGAGACCGCTTGATTTTTAAAATATTGAATTCGGGAGATTATTTGAATAATATAAACTCAAATATTTTTAATGAATATGGTCATATAAATAAAAATTTAACAGATACTTTTATTTTAATTTCAAACATAATTGAAAAAATTGAGAACCATTATTTTTTATATCAAGAGGATGATTTAGGTTTCGCTGAAAGAGTAAAATGCGAATATTTTAAATTGAATTTTAGATATTTTCAAGAATTAGGCTATAATGAAGATTATTTAGTTATGAAATTAATTCAAATTTTCATTGAAGATAATAAAGGTACAAATTCTGAATTAACATCAATGAAATTAAGTTCTTATCTCAAAGAAATTTATGAGTTTTACTTAAAAAAAATAACTCCAAAAATAACTCCAATAATTTCAGAAAAAGCCTTGCGTTACGACTTAACAGTGCCTTTTGCCCGTTATGTGGTTCAGCACCAAAATGAAATAGAATTTCCCTTCAAACGTTACCAAATGCAACCTGTTTGGCGCGCCGACCGTCCGCAAAAAGGACGTTTTAGAGAATTTTACCAATGTGATGCCGATGTGGTTGGAAGCAAAAGTTTGTGGCAGGAAATTGAATTTGTGCAATTGTATGATGCCGTTTTCAGTAAATTAAACTTACCGGGCACTACCATCAAATTGAACAATCGTAAGATATTGGCGGGTATCGCCGAAATTATTGGCGCGGCAGACAAATTAATCGATTTTACGGTGGCGCTCGATAAATTGGACAAGATTGGTGCCGATGGCGTTGCCAGAGAAATGTTGGAAAAAGGCATTTCTGAGGAAGCCATTGAAAAAGTGAAACCATTATTCAATTTTCACGGAAGCAATCAGGAAAAATTAAACCAATTGCAGATTTTATTGGCCGAATCTAAAGAAGGAACAAGCGGCGTGGAAGATTTGCGTTTTGTGATTGACAATGTGGAAAAATTCGGACTCGAATCGGCCAAACTTTTGATTGACGTTACCTTGGCGCGCGGTTTGAATTATTATACCGGTGCCATTTATGAAGTTTCAGCTCCGGAAGGCGTAAATATGGGATCTATTGGCGGTGGCGGAAGGTATGATGATTTAACCGGAATTTTCGGTTTAAATGATATGAGCGGCGTTGGTATTTCATTCGGTTTGGACCGAATTTATTTGGTGCTGGAAGAATTAAATTTATTTACGGATCTTGAGTTGCCAAAACCAAAAGTGCTGTTCATAAATTTTGGGGATGCAGAAGCTGCTTTTTGCATGAAAGCCTTGCTGGAATTGAGAAGAAACAATATTAAATCGGAATTGTATCCCGACAGCGCAAAATTAAAAAAGCAAATGAATTACGCCAATAAACGAGAAATTCCTTTTGTGGTGATGGTTGGGTCTACGGAAATTGAAAACAATACGTACACCTTAAAAAATATGCAAAGCGGCGAACAGGAAGTTTGCGGTTTAAAAGAATTAATTAGAATCACGGCGCTACTTTAAAATAAGTTGTAAATTTGCCGTTTAATGACTAAAAATGTTTGAAGGTAAAAACATAATGACAAACAGAATAGATGAAATGGGAGATGATCACGTAGGATCATCCGCTAAAACGCCTTTAAGAGCTGATGCTTTTGATATTTCAGACCACGAGAAAATTGCACGAATTCAAGAAAGCGTGAAAGATATTTTGATTACTTTAGGGATGGATTTAAATGATGACAGTTTAAAAGGAACCCCAAAAAGAGTCGCAAAATCATTTGTAAATGAACTTTTTGCTGGATTAAATCCGGCCAACAAACCAAAATTATCCACATTTGACAATAATTACAAATATGGCGAAATGTTGGTTGAAAAAAATATTGTGGTTTATTCCACCTGTGAACATCACTTATTGCCAATTGTTGGCAGGGCGCATGTTGCTTACATTTCCAACGGAAATGTCATCGGATTGTCTAAAATGAATCGCATTGTGGATTATTTCGCAAAACGGCCACAGGTACAGGAACGTTTAACCATGCAAGTGGTGCAATCGCTGCAGGAAGCTTTGGGCACGGATGATGTGGCTTGTGTTATTGACGCCAAACATTTGTGCGTAAATTCGCGTGGTGTGCGCGATATTGAAAGCAGCACCGTAACTTCAGAATTCGGCGGTAAATTTAAAGACGAAAACGTTCGCAGGGAGTTTTTGGATTATATAAAAATGGACACGGATTTTGAGGGCATAAAATAAACAAAACAATTTCAATCAACAAAAAAAGCATCCATTTGGGTGCTTTTTTAGTTTGGCGCCAGCAAGCTAAATGGGTAATAAGGAATATTTCTAAGAATCCAAAAAACTACAATAACGCCTAAAATTATCAAAGGCGTTTTTGGATGATACACATAATTGTAAAGTTGCTTTTTAAAAATCCTGTTACTGCCTGTAACAATAAAGTGGTAGCCCAAAATTAATAAACTTATAAAATACAACACATTCTGTTGCAAAACGCCAAAAATATTGAAATTCAAAAGTTGGTGGGTAGCGCGCTGGCTTCCGCAACCCGGACAATAAAAGCCTGTGGTGAAGTACAAGGGACATTCAGGGAGAAAATTGACATCGTTCGGATTGATGAAAAAATAAAATACAGCCAAACTTAAAGTGCCAAAAATAATGGCGAACCATGTAATTTTCTTTTGCATATTTTTTTAAAAATCGCCCATCATTGCCAAACCGCCTATGGCAAAAATAAAAATAAGATAAAAAAAGCCTATAATAAGACTCGATATAATCCCCCAAGTCATCCACTTCTGTGCTTCTTTGGAAGCTTTAAGAGCGCCTTCATAATCTCCCAAATCAAATTTAGAATTTACTTGCGCGGCATTTATAATTCCCACAATTCCGAAAGGCAGACAGCAAAATATGGTCACTAAAATGGATTCTATTAAATAATTTTTTGGCGGATGTTGATTTATAATCATTTTTTAGCGTTTTAATTGCAATATGCCAAATTATGAAAAATACAATCAACTTAAAGTATTTCGATAAAAATATAATGAATACTAGTTTTAAAATATTGTTCCGCCGTATTGGCGATAGTTTATGACGTAATTCTGTTTTTGAATAAATTATTGTCATAACTTTGTTTCATAATTTTTTAAAAATCAAAAAAAATAAGACTATGGATTTTAAAGTAGGGGACAAAATTGCGGTGATTGATGATGTTATAAAAGGAAAAGTGATTGAAGTGCATCCCACTAAAATTGTGGTTGAAGATGAGGACGGATTTTCTTATGAATATGCGCCAAAAGAATTGGTGGTCATTACAGAAAATCAGAAAGAACTTTCTAAATTCAGCGATATCGACAATGAATATTTGTCTGAAAAAATCAATGAATCTTCTTCAAAGAAACAAGTGCCTCTGTTTAAAACAAACGTTAGGCCAGATAAGTTACCGCCTATGGAAGTTGATTTGCACATCAACCAGCTCATTGCTTCAACAAAAGGAATGGATAATTATGATATGCTGACCCTTCAGCTGGAAACTGCCAAGCACAAATTGGAGTTTGCCATCAAAAACCGGATTCCGAAAATAGTTTTTATTCACGGTATGGGCGCAGGAGTTTTAAAAACAGAATTGGAATTTCTATTTAAAAAGTACAACGTTTACTGGAATGACGCTTCCTTTCAAAAGTATGGTTTGGGCGCAACAGAAGTTGTCATTTACCAAAATCCGAAAAATTAGTTTTTAATATCTAATTTTCCAAAAAAGAAGCTATCAAAGTAAATACGATCCTCTCCATCGACAAAATTTAAATTCAAAATGGTGATTTCATAGGAATATCCAGTCACAACACCATTTGCCAAAATTTCTGTGGAAACAATGTTTATTGTGCCAGTCTCGTCAGCTTTAAGTTCTTTTAAAATCTTAGGTTCCAATGGCGGAATGTCCTGACAAAAATAGGTTGCAGTAATGCCTTTATCAAAAATTCGATAGGTCGCTGTAACCGTAGTTGAAATTGGAAGCGTTGTTGTTGGTTCGGTTCCAAGGGCTGTTGAAGGAAGTGTTAGAACCAAAACTTCTGTGCTATTGGTACTCGCAATGTATAAGACAAAATTTCCGCACACATTCACTTTTTCGGTAAATTCAAAAACCGGAACATCAAAATCACCATCATTGCAAGCATTAAGGGTGAACGCCAAAAAGAGTATCAATATTTTCTTCATAAGGTTTAATTTCAACGCAAAAATAACAGTTTTAGGCAAGTCAGCACCAATTGAAACCAACTATTTTAATTACTTTTGCTTTTAATGAAAACAATTTACCTAGATAACGCTGCCACAACACCCATATTGCCCGAAGTTATTGATGTCATATCAATCGCAATGGCCAATGTTTACGGGAATCCTTCATCAATTCATCACGTTGGGCGTAAGGCAAAATCGATGGTTGAAACGGCCCGTAAAAATATTGCCAAACATTTTAATGCCTCAGCCCAGGAAATAGTTTTTACGGCTGGAGGCAGTGAAGCAGACAATTTAATTCTTAGAAATGCCGTTACCAATTTAGGCGTTACCACCATTATTTCATCCAAAATTGAACATCACGCTGTTTTGCATACTGTAGAAAACTTGCAAAAAGAATTTGGTATAAACGTTAAATTTATTGATTTGGATGAAAGCGGAAATGTAAATTATTCGCATTTAGAACAGCTGCTTCAAGAATCCGACGAAAGAAAATTGGTAAGTTTGATGCACGTAAATAATGAAATAGGAAATATTTTAGATTTGAAATTGGTTTCGCAATTTTGTATTGCCAACAATGCTTTATTTCATTGTGATGCAGTTCAAGGCGTTGGGCATTTCAATATTGATATTAAACAGACGCCCATTGATTTTTTTGTGGCCAGCTCCCATAAATTTCACGGCCCAAAAGGGGTTGGATTTGCTTTCATAAAGCGAGGATTTGGTATTCAGCCAATTTTGCACGGTGGTGAGCAGGAGCGAGGCGCCAGAGCAGGTACAGAAAATGTGCACAGCATTTTGGGCATGGAAAAAGCGTTGGAAATTTCCTGTGCGAATATGCAGGATGAATCTGCTTCAATCCAACAACTTAAAAATTATTTTATAGGAGAATTGAAGCAACATATTGAAGGAATTGAGTTCAACGGCCAATCAGCAAGTGAAACGGACAGCAGTTACATCATTTTAAATGTTCGTTTTCCAAAAAATTACGCGATGTTGCTATTTAATTTAGATTTAAAAGGCATTGCAGTTTCTGGCGGAAGTGCCTGCCAAAGCGGAAGCAATATGGGATCACACGTGTTGCACGCGATTTTACCCGAAAAAGAAGCTGGAAAAACTTCTGTCCGATTTTCTTTCAGTAAATTCAATACCAAGGAAGAAATTAATTACGTAATTCAAACACTCTTAAAACTGATTAATTAGATGCTAAATTATCCCATAAAGTTTTATCCCATTTTAAAAGAAAAGATTTGGGGAGGAACTAAATTAGTCACCAAACTCAATAAAAAATCAACATCAAAAAATGTTGGTGAAAGTTGGGAACTATCTGATATTGAGGATAATATTTCTGTTGTTTCTAACGGAAATTTGAAAGGAAAAACTTTGCGGGAATTGTTGGAAACCTATAAAGCTGAATTGATTGGTGAAAATAACTACAGGCATTTTGGAAACAATTTTCCGTTGCTGATAAAATATATTGATGCCAAAGAAGATTTGTCCGTTCAGGTTCATCCAAATGATGAACTTGCCAAAAAAATGCACAATTCCTTTGGAAAAACCGAAATGTGGTACATTATGCAAGCTGATTCAGGTTCAAAGCTTATTGTGGGATTTAGCAAAGAAATTACGCCAGACCAATATCTAAATTATGTCGCCGAAAAGAAAATACCATCTATCTTAAATTATGAAAAGGTAAAAGCCGGCGATGCTTTTTTTATTGAACCTGGAACGGTACATACCATTGGTGCCGGAATTTTGCTTGCCGAAATTCAGCAAACATCAGATATTACCTACAGAATTTACGATTGGGATAGGGTAGATGACCAAGGGAATCCGAGAGCGTTGCATACCGATTTGGCCATTGAAGCCATTAATTTTAGTGACAAAATTAAGGCTAAGCACAATTATTCCGCTTTTATAAATTCATTGAATACCGTTGTTAAATGCGCGTATTTTACAACCAATTTTATACACGTTGTTGGAGAAAAAGAATTGGATTACACGAACACACACTCATTTGTTGTTTTTATGTGTGTTCAGGGAAAGGCCACAATTTCAATGGAAGAACATTCGGAAATCATTAATTACGGCGAAACAGTGTTGATACCTGCCACTGCTGAAAAAGTGGTGATAGCCTCAAAAAATTGTAAGTTGCTGGAAGTGACTGTTTAAATGATATTTACTTCAATTTCAAGCGAAATCTTGAAATTTTCCATCACTTTTTGCTGAATATTTTGCGCCAAATCATAAATTTCTTTGCCGCTTGCGTTCTTGTAATTCACCAAAACCAATGCCTGTTTTTCGTGAACGCCGGCGTCTCCAAAACGTTTTCCTTTAAATCCGCATAGTTCAATTAACCAACCGGCCGGAATTTTTATTTCGTTTTCAGAGATTCTATAATGAGGGATTTCAGGATATTTTTCTGACAGTTCTTTAAATAAATTTGATGTGATTACCGGATTTTTAAAAAAGCTGCCGCTGTTCCCAATTTCCTTTGGATCAGGAAGTTTGCTTTGTCTGATGGCAATTACCGCATCAGCAATTTCTTTGATGGAAGGATTTTCCTTGTCTGTCAACAAATCTTTGATGGCTCCATAAGAAATATTGATATTGTGATTTTTTTTGGTGAGTTTAAAGGTAACATTCAAAATAATGAATTTTCCCTTCAACTCATTTTTGAAAACAGAATTCCGGTATCCAAAATTGCAATCAGCATTCGTAAAAATTTCGGTTTTACCCGTTTCAATGTCGATGGCTTCCAATTGCTGAAAAACATCTTTAATTTCAACACCATAAGCGCCAATATTTTGAATAGGTGAAGTGCCTACATTTCCAGGAATCAAAGCCAGATTTTCCAAGCCGCCATAGTTTTGGGAAACACACCAAAGCACCAATTCGTGCCAATTTTCGCCGGCTTCGGCAGTGATTAAGACTTTATCTTCATCAAAATCACTAACGATAATTCCTTTGGTGTTAAGATGAACCACCAATTTTTCAACATCTTTGGTCAATAAAATATTGCTTCCGCCGCCCAACATAAACAAGTCTTTTTCCGAAGCGATGATTTCTTTCAATTCTTTAATAGAATTTACAGTGACAAAACGTTTGGCATTTGCTTGAATGCCAAACGTGTTATAAGGTTTTAACGATATGTTTTGTTGAATTTTCAACTATTTTTTGTTGTATTTTTCGATTGCAGCTTTTAAGATTTCTACAGAACGAACCAAATCCTCTTTTTTGAGCACATAAGCAATTCTAACTTGTTTGGTGCCAAATCCTTTGGTGGAATAAAATCCGGCCGCAGGTGCCACCATCACTGTTTGATTGTCCAAGTTAAAATCTTCCAACAACCATTGTGCAAATTTATCGGCATCATCCACAGGAAGTTCGGCAACACAATAGAAAGCGCCTTTTGGCGTGGCTATTTTTACGCCTTCAATTTTATTCATCTCAGCAATTAAAATGTCTCTTCTGGCTTTATATTCAACAATCACCTCATCAAAATAAGATTGTGGCGCTTCCAAAGCGGCTTCGCTGGCTATTTGTTCAAATGTTGGCGGACTTAACCTTGCCTGTGCGAATTTTAATACCGTGCTGATGACTTCCTTATTTTTACTTACCAAACAACCAATTCTTGCGCCGCACATACTGTAACGTTTTGAAACTGAATCAATGATGATGGCGTGATCATCCAATCCAAAACCGCTTAAAACAGACTGGTATTCTTCATTGTCATAGATAAATTCCCTGTAAACTTCATCGGCAATCAAAAACAAATCGTGTTTTTTTACAATTTCGGCCAGTTGTTGAATTTCTTCTTTGGAATACAAATACCCGGTCGGATTGTTGGGATTGCAAATTAATATGGCTTTGGTTTTTGAAGTAATCAATTTTTCAAATTCGGCCATAGGCGGCAAGGCAAAATTATCTTCAATTTTTGAAATCACCGGAACAATTTTTACGCCAGAAGCTGTTGAAAAACCAAGGTAATTTGCATAAAATGGTTCGGGAATAATAATTTCATCACCTGGATCGGTAATACTTCCCATTGCAAACAATAAGGCTTCAGAACCTCCGGTAGTGACAATAATTTCATCAGAAGTTACAGGAATATTTCTTTTAGTATAATAATTTGCAATTTTTTTTCGGTATTCTTCAGAGCCTTCAGAACGGCTGTAAGCAAGCACTTCAATAGTGTTGTTTTTTACGGCATCAAGCGCCACTTTTGGGGTTTTAATATCTGGCTGCCCAATATTTAAATGAAAAACTTTAATGCCTCTTTTTTTAGCATCTTCGGCGTAAGGAACCAATTTTCTGATTGGAGATTCGGGCATTTTTGCACCTTTAATTGAGATTTTAGGCATCGTATTTTGTTTATGAATATTGTATTGCAAAATTGCGAAATAAATTTTGAAACTCTAGCCTTTTAAGCGTATTTGTTATAGGTTAAAATTTTTATAAAAGTTATGCAATTGTGAAGTGTTTTTGTACTTTAACAAAAAAATTAAAGACAAAAAATATTGAAATCCTATTTTAGAACGTTTGTTTTTTCTACTTTCCTATTATTTATTGGGACAGAAATGTTTTCTCAAGGCAGGTTTCAACTTGAAAATGCTTCAGAGAGGCAGTCCATTTCGTTTAAACTATCCAACAATTTAATTATATTTCCTATTGAGGTCAACGGAAGATCACTGAATTTTATACTCGATTCAGGCGTTGGTGCAACATTATTGTTCAATTTATACGCCAAGGATTCTGTGATGCTTCATAACAAGGAGAAAGTAAAATTACAGGGTTTGGGCAGTGAAGAATCGGTTGAAGCAGTATTGTCTAAAGGAAACTTATTTACTTTTGGCAATATTAGGGGTTACGATCAGAGTTTATACCTAATTTTGGATGACAGTTTCGATTTGTCCTCAAAACTCGGAATTACGGTACACGGGATTATTGGCTATGAAATATTTAAAGATTTTGTGGTTGATATTAATTATGGCACAAAACGCATCAATTTTTACAAACCCGATACCTATAAACACAAAATTTGTAAAAAATGCGAAACGTTTGATTTGGATTTTTTTAAGTTAAAACCATATATCAATGTGGGCGTTAAATTAGATTCCGTTTCTGCTAATAAAACCATTCCTGTAAAATTGTTGATTGATTCTGGCGGAAGCGATGCTTTATGGCTGTTTGAAAATAGCCATCCTGACATTTTGTCGCCAAAAAAGTTTTTCAATGATTTTTTAGGAGAAGGATTAAGCGGCGCAGTTTACGGTAAAAGATCAAAAATTAAAGCCTTGGTGATTGGAAAATTTGAGTTAAAAAACCCTACAGTCTCATTTCCTGATTCGGCATCCATTTCGTATGCACGTCAATTTGAAGATAGAAACGGCAGTTTGGGCGCTTCTGTTTTAAAACGATTTAATGTGACATTTGATTATAGAAACAAGAAAATTTCCTTGAAAAAGGGAAGTTATTTTAAGGAACCATTCAATTACAATATGAGTGGCATTGAGCTGGTTTATAATGGAAAACTGTTGGTAAAAGAACAGAACTACACTTCAATTGGTTTAGCGGATGGCGACAAAGCCAACAGACAAAATACCGTTATTTTGGACTATAATTACAAATATACTTTCAAGCCGTCCTATAAAATTCATAGCATTCAAGAAGGTTCTCCCGCATACAATGCCGGTTTATTGGCTGGAGATATTGTGATAAAAATTAACGGAAAGTTTACCTATGAATTGCCGTTGGATGAAATAATCGGAAAATTTTTCCAGAAGGAAAACACCAGGATATCATTGGTTGTGGAAAGAAATGGAAAAGATTATGAATATCATTTTTACTTGAAAGATATGCTTAAATAAAAAATGACCTTCATTGCTGAAGGTCATTTAAATATAACTAATTTGAATTTACTCTTTTAAGACAATGCCTTTAATCTGTAACATTTTAACAGGTTCATCGGCATTTGAAGCAACGGTAATCGATTTTGAAAAACCGCCAGCTCTATTGGTGTCATATTTCACTTCAATTTCACCACTGTCACCGGGCATAATAGGTCCAGCTGGTTTTTTAGGAACGGTACAACCGCAACTTGACTTAATATCGTTAATTATCAATGGTGATTTTCCAACATTTTTAAATTTAAATGTGCGAACGCCATCAGCATTCAACGCGATTTTTCCGTAATCTATAACTTCAGTAACAAACTCAAACATAGGAGCATTTGGATCTTTAGGTTTTTCAGTTACTTGTTTTTCTTGGGCATTTACTGTGAATGTTAAAAATCCCAAAACGAATAAGGTGATTATTTTTCTCATAATTTTATATTTAATAGGTAAAGTTAGTATTTTTTTTAAATTTTCAAAAATATTTTATGTCTTATAATTGTACATTTGCGAATCGTATTACAAATAATATACCAAAATGAGTTTAGCAACAAAATATAGTCCCAAAGAAATAGAAAATAAATGGTATGATTACTGGATGAAGAACAATTATTTTCATTCAACACCAAATGAAAAAGAGCCATATACCATCGTAATTCCGCCGCCAAACGTTACCGGCGTTTTACATATGGGGCATATGCTGAACAATACCATTCAGGATGTTTTGATAAGAAGGGCAAGGTTGAAGGGCTTTAACGCTTGTTGGGTTCCAGGAACAGACCACGCATCTATCGCCACTGAGGCTAAAGTTGTCGCTAAATTGAAAGAACAGGGAATTCAGAAATCGGACTTAACACGTGAAGAATTTTTGAAGCACGCTTGGGAATGGACAGATGAACACGGTGGCATTATTTTGGAACAGCTTAAGAAACTGGGTGCTTCCTGCGATTGGGAACGCACAAAATTTACGATGGATGAAGATTTAAGCGAATCTGTGGTAAAAGTTTTTATTGATTTGTATAAAAAAGGACTTATTTATCGCGGTTACAGAATGGTAAATTGGGATCCTTCAGCAAAAACAACCTTGTCTGATGAAGAAGTAATTTATGAAGAAAAAGCAGGCAATCTTTACTATCTGAAATATAAAATTGAAGGCAGCAACGAATTTTTAACCATTGCAACCACGCGTCCGGAAACAATTTTTGGCGATACCGCCATTTGTATCAATCCGAATGATCCGCGTTTTTCTCATTTAAAAGGAAAAAAAGCCATAGTTCCCATTGCCAACAGAGTAATTCCTATTATTGAAGATGAATATGTGGATATTGAATTTGGAACGGGTTGTTTAAAAGTGACACCTGCACACGATCCAAATGACAAAGTGTTGGGAGAAAAACACCAGTTGGAAGTGGTGGATATTTTTAACGATGACGCCACGTTGAATTCTTATGGCTTGCATTATGAAGGAAAAGACCGATTTGTTGTCCGTAAAGAAATTACCAAAGAATTGGGAAATTCAGGCAGTTTGGCTAAAATTGAATCCTATGTTCATAAAGTTGGAACTTCAGAAAGAACCAAAGAAGTGATTGAGCCAAAAATTTCTGCCCAATGGTTTTTAAAAATGGATACCATTGTGAAACCGGCATTAAAAGCGGTTTTGGAAGATGAAGAAATTCACTTTTTTCCGAAACATTATAACAATACTTACAGACATTGGTTGGAAAATATCAGGGATTGGAATATCTCGCGCCAACTTTGGTGGGGACACCGCATTCCGGCTTATTTTTACGGCGATGGCGTAAACGATTTTGTGGTTGCTTCAACGATGGATGAAGCTGTGAAACTGGCTTCTGAAATTGTTGGAAAAAATTTAACTTCCGCAGATATTAAACAGGATCCCGATGCATTGGACACTTGGTTTTCGTCTTGGTTGTGGCCAATTTCGGTTTTCGACGGAATTAGAAATCCTGATAATAAAGATATTAACTATTATTATCCAACCAACGATTTGGTGACCGGCCCGGATATTATTTTCTTTTGGGTTGCCCGTATGATTTTTGCCGGATTTGAATTCAGAAATGAAAAACCATTCACCAATGTTTATTTTACGGGAATTGTGCGCGATAAACAAGGCAGGAAAATGTCGAAATCCTTAGGGAATTCTCCTGACCCCATTGAGTTGATCGAAAATTTTGGCGCAGATGGCGTTCGTGTTGGCATGTTGTTGTGTTCGGCAGCAGGAAACGATTTGTTGTTCGATGAAGATTTGGTGGCGCAAGGGCGAAATTTCTCCAATAAAATATGGAATTCTTACCGTTTGATTAAAGGATGGGAAATTTCAGAAACCATTGAACAACCAAAATCAGCCAAAGTGGCCATTGAATGGTACAATTCGAAATTTCAGCAGGCATTGGGTGAACTTGAAAAATCATTTGAACAATATCGCATCAGCGAAGCTTTAATGATTACCTACAAACTTATTTGGGACGATTTTTCTTCTTGGTTTTTAGAAATGGTGAAACCGGAATATCAGCAGCCAATTGATGCAAAAACATACAGTTCGGTTGTTAGTTTCTTGGAAGATAACCTAAAAATATTGCATCCTTTTATGCCATTTTTATCAGAAGAAATTTGGCAGGATATTACAGAAAGAACCCCTGAAGAAGCTTTGATTATTGGAGAATATCCAAAATTAATTGCGGTAAACGAAGATTTAATAAACGATTTTAAATTTGCTTCAGAAGTAATTTCCGGAATCAGAACCATCAGAAAAGATCGGAATATTGCCTTTAAATATACGATTGATCTTTTGGTGATCAACAATGAAAACACATCGAATTATTTTGATGCTGTTATTGAAAAACTGGGAAATATAGCTTTTCTGACTTATGTGTCAGAAAAAGTGGAAGGTGCTTTGAGTTACCGCGTAAAATCGAATGAGTATTTTATTCCGATGGAAGCTGACATCAATGTGGAAGAAGAAAAAGTCAAATTATTGGAAGAACTAAAATATACCGAAGGTTTTTTGCAATCGGTTCAAAAGAAATTGAGCAACGAACGTTTTGTGAGCAGCGCCCCGGAACAAGTTATCGCAAACGAGCGCAACAAAGAAGCCGATGCTTTGGCCAAAATTGAAACGTTGAAAGCGAGTTTAAGCCCCCTAACCCCCGAAGGGGGCATTTAAAATTAAAAAGGTTAAAAGTTTTATAACTTTTAACCTTTTTAATTCTTTTTTCTGTATTCTTTTTTTTCGGTCTAATAAGTGTTCCCCCTTCGGGGGTTAGGGGGCTTTTAAACTTTAGAAAAAATAAATTCCACCACCTCTTTTTCAATAGCTAACGCTTTTTTGTAAATGACTTCACTTTTTGCTAAAATGTCTTCGGCAAAAACCCGGTCTTTGATGTCTTTTGCATTGATGCGGACATTGAAATAAGCGCCAACAACGGCAGTTCTTGCGCACAAGGCGCCAACACCGGCATCGGAAATGGAGCTTTGCATGCCTTCTTTTAGCATCGCCTGCATCACTTCCATAGAATTAAAAGCAGTTTCCATCACCTGAAACGGAATTTCAGTAGCATAAATAGTTGCTTTTTCTATCGCTTGTTTGCGGGCTTCTTTTTCCTCGTCTGTCGATTTTGGCATTCTAAATCCTTCGATAATTTTATTAAAAGCATTGGTGTCTTCATCAACCAACTGCAATAATTTATTTTTGTAAGTCTGGCCTTTTACCGCCCAATCGGAATAGAATTCCCATTTATCGTCCCAACCGGCTTTGTGTGCCGATAAATTGGCAACCATGGTTCCTAATGAAACGCCTAAAGTACCAACGTATGCCGAAATGGATCCGCCTCCTGGCGCGATGGATTCTCCGGCAGTTTCTTCGGCAAAACCAGTCACTGTTAAATCGATCAGTTTTTTAGTATCGTCTTTAAGCAAATATTCAATAATTTTCTCATTCGGATTGAAAGGTTTTAAATCATCCAATCCCAAAGATTTTACGGCGATTTTTATTTTCTCTGCTTCTGAAATTCCTAAAGAACGCTCTTGTTTTCGCAAGAAATAATCTCCGGCATCCAACATTGCTTTTAGCGGAATCAATCCAATCAATTCGGATCCAGTTACACGTAAACCTCTTGCAATGGCCGATTTTTCGCTTTCATCAAAAGCGATGTGCATAGGCGTGATGTTGATATTGGTTAAATTATAGGAGATTTGCGCGATGCCATATTCTTCAATATACCAGCCAATTCCTTTTACCGCTTTTAATTTTCCCGGAATGCGAATTGGCTCGCCATCTTTATCCAACACCATTTTACCTGAAACGCCGTTTTCATATTTTACCCTTCCGGCTTCTCGAATGTCGAAAGCAATGGCATTGGCGCGTCGGGTTGATGTGGTATTTAAATTGATATTGTAGGCGATTAAAAAATCGCGTGCAGAAATTGCGATAGCACCAGTTTTTGCAACAGTTTCGTTAAATTCGGCCGGACCGAAATCGGGTTTCCAAGTCGGATTTACCAATTTTTCTTTCAGTCCTTCGTATTCACCGGCACGACAGTTTGCTAAGTTTTTACGTGTTTCGCTAGTTGCGGCATTTTCATAATAATAACCGGGAATTCCCAATTCTTTGCCAACGCGTTCCCCCAATTTATGGGCATAAACGGCAGCTTCTTCTAAAGTAATTCCGGAGATTGGGACTAACGGACAAACATCGGTGGCGCCAAAACGAGGATGTTCGCCTGTATGTTTGCTCATATCAATCAATTCCGCAGCTTTTTTAATCAGTCTAAACGCGGCTTCAATCACATTTGCAGGTTCGCCTACAAAAGTAATGACCGTTCTGTTTGTTGCTTTTCCGGGGTCAACATCCAATAATTTAACGCCTTCAACAGTTTCAACAACGGCAGCAATGGCGTTTATTTTGGCAGTATCGCGTCCTTCACTGATATTTGGTACGCATTCTATTAATTGTTTGTTCATTTTTTTTCATTTTACAGGTCAAATTTAGGCAGTATATTTCAATTTTTTGAATTCTTTCTGAAATAAATAGTGCACATTTAAGCGGTTTGGCTAATTAGTTTTATTTTTGTTTGAAATATAAATCCAATCTCTTTTAAATGAAGAAAGTATTAATTACCGGAATGGCAGGTTTTATTGGTCATCATTTGGCAAAACTGTTAGTAAAATCGAATTATGAAGTGGTTGGATTGGACAATATTAATGATTATTACGATCCCCAATTAAAATATGCGCGGTTAAAAGACCTTGGTTTTGAAACGGGTAAGATTGAATATAATAAATTGCAAAAATTAGCTTCGATTTCCTTTATAAAATTGGATTTAACGGACTTACAACCTCTGAAAAATCTCTTTAAAGAACAGCAATTTGATTGCGTGGTCAATTTAGCGGCACAAGCAGGTGTGAGGTATTCTTTGGAAAATCCGCACGCTTATGTGGACAGTAATATTACCGGATTTTTAAATATTTTGGAAAGTTGCAGGGCTTTTCCGGTGGAGCATTTATTGTTTGCTTCTTCAAGTTCCGTTTATGGTTTAAGCGAAGATATTCCTTTTCAGGAAGACAATTGTACCGACCATCCGCTGGCAATGTATGCCGTCAGCAAAAAAGCCAATGAAATGATGGCGCATTCATACGCTAATTTATACAACATTCCTTCAACAGGATTGCGTTTTTTTACAGTGTACGGGCCTTGGGGAAGGCCTGACATGGCGCTGCATATTTTTACGAAAGCCATTGTGGAAGACAGAGAATTTGAAGTGTTCAACAACGGAAATATGAGTCGTGATTTTACCTATGTGGGCGATATTGTTGAAAGCATTAAACGATTGATTCCTTTGGCGCCAAAAGAAAATAATCCTGCGTTTAACCCAAAAAAGCCAACTTCTTCCAAAAGCACAAAGCCTTATCAGATTTTTAATATCGGAAATAACAGTCCGGTTGCTTTAATGGATTTTATAAAAGCCATTGAAAAAGCATTGGGCAAAAAAGGAAAAATGGTCTTTAAACCGATGCAGCCAGGCGATGTGCAAAGCACGTATGCCAATGTTGAAAGTTTATTTAATTATATCGATTTTAAACCTGAGACAAATATTGAAGATGGCATTAAAGCTTTTGTCAAGAAGTATTTAGAGTTGCATTCTTAGATTTGTTTGAATGAAAATTATTACTTTAAAATCATCACTTTTTTCAACAAGGGGTTAAAACCCCTTGCCAAAATAAATATTTTGGTCCAAAGAGATTTTTCAACTGTTTAAAAAAATAATCATATTGAAAGTCATCACTTTTTCAACAAGGGGTTAAAACCCATTGCCACAGTTCAAGGATATATTTGGCTAAAAAAAGAAGGTGTATTTTGAGAAATACACCTTTTTTCTTATTAACTATAATTTTTATCTTACAGTTTAAAACCAATTCTTCCAAAGAAATAAGCCCCATCAGAACCCATTTGAACAGAATCCATCAATCCGCCTTGATCGGTCCAGCCATCAAATTGAGGCGTTGCATATTTGTTGAAAATATTATTTCCGCCAACGGTGAACGTAAATGATTTGGAAATTTCATACGAGAGATTTAAATCTACCACCATCGCTTTTTTATAGGTGTCCGTTGCCACGGCATACAAATCGTTGGCTTCTGCTTGGGTTGTTGCAGGCGTGTCTACCCATTGAAAATCCTGCAACTTAACCTCACTGAATTGTGTTAAATTAATATTTGCATTGAATTTTTTATGGGTAAAGCCCATATTCAGCCCAAATTTATAATCTGGAGCCGCAGCTTCAAGATAAGCTCTTGAAAACGGACTAAAGAAAGTATACTCATTTAAGCTTCCATTGTGAATTTTTTCAATTTTAAGGTCGTTAATATTTCCTGTTAAGCCAACACTGAAAGAGTTATCGCTGTCAATTGAACCACTGTAAGTAAAAACCATATCAAGTCCTTGGGTTCTTGTGTCAACGCCATTTGCAAAAAACTGTGCGGCCTCAACACCCGGAATTCCTAGTCCGGAAGCATCAAAATTGTCGGTTAACACAATTCTGTCGTCCACACTTATTGAATACGCATCCACTGTTGCCGTAAATCCGCCTTTATTAAAAGTGAATCCAATACTACCATTCAATGCTTTTTCTTCTGTCAACTGATTGATTCCAAAAGCTTTGGTAACTGTACTGTTATTTGCGGAAAGCAAAGAGGTCAATGACGTGCCGCCAACAATATTGGTGAAGATTAAATTATAATAAAGTTGCGCTAAAGATGGCGCTCTAAAACCGGTAGATAAGGAACCGCGTAACGATAAATTTTCATTCACTTTAAACCTGCTGGCCAATTTGTAGTTAAAGGTGCTGCCAAAATCGCTGTAATCTTCATAACGCAAAGCCACCGCTACCAAAAATGAGTCACTTAAATTAAATTCAGAATCTACGTAAAGTCCTAAATTGCTTCTGCTTCTGTTTACCTCATTATCCGGACTGTAACCTGGAAATCCTTGCGAACCTCCTGGAAGGTCATCGCCGTTTGAATCGAAGGCAACTGTTTGCGTGGCCGGATTTGTCACTGGCAAACCGTCTTCATCATACAAAGCATAAGAAGCTTCTTCACCCGAAAAAATAATAAAATTTTCCGTTCTGTATTCCATTCCGAAAGCAAGGTTGATTCCGCTTGCTGCATCTTCAAAATATTTATTGAAATCAACCCCTGTTGTGTTTTGTGAAAGGCTATGTCCGCCTGCATCAAAATCGGTAGGAGAGGCGTCTTTTAAGGAAGCGTTGTTGGTGTTTTTAATAAAATAATGGAAGCTGTTTTTTCCAAAAGTGTTGTTAAAATCAACATTCCATCCATTTTCCATTTTATGCCTGACGCCTGCAGAAACCGAAGCGTCAATAATATTTGAAGTAATTTGCGGCGTAAATCCGTTTGGATACAGACTTGGAACAGAACGGTTGTCACCGTCAGCATAACTATCTCTTGAAAATGCATTGGCATTGGTGTCTCTGTAATTTTTGCCTCCAAATGCGTAAATTTCTGTATTGTCAGAAACAGGAATCATTGCGTTTACCATAAAGTTAAAAGCATCAACACCGGCGCTTCCGTATCCTTTTCTCCAATCAAAACCGGGACGCAATGTTTTTTCTTTTGAAAACAATTCAGTGGTGAAGTTCATAAAACCTTTTTCACCAATTTTTACCCCATAATTCAAATCTAATTTTGTGGTTTCTCCGTCAAAACGTTTGTCTTTTCCGTCCAGCCTGTTTTTTCCTTCCACATTGTGCAAAGGTTCTCCAGTTGCTTCTTCCCAACCTTCGCCAATGGCAGTGCTGTAAGCACCATAAGTAATTCCTCCAGTAACGCCATCGGTGTTATCTTTTAAAACAATATTGATAACGCCGGCAATGGCATCAGAACCATATTGTGCAGAAGCGCCATCTCTCAATACTTCAATTCTTTTTATGGCAGCAACCGGAATCGCATTTAAATCTGTTCCCGAGTTTCCTCTGCCGCGCGTTCCGAAAATATTGACAAGCGATGATTGGTGTCTTCTTTTTCCGTTGATCAAAACCAAAGTTTGGTCTGGACCCAATCCCCTTAATGAAGCTGGAACAATATGGTCGGCGCCGTCAGATCCCGATTGTTTAGTGGCATTAAAAGAAGGCGCTGCATACTGAAGGATTTGCGTAATCTCAACATTTCCGTTTTTGGTGGCCAGTTGGCTTACATCAATAACATCAACTGGCACTGGCGTATCGACCGCAGTTCTTTTGGTGCTTCTTGAACCCACAATTTGCACCTCATTTAATTGTTCTCCTTTATCATCCAAAGAGACATTTAAATTGTTTGCCGTAACCTGAATCTCTTTTGATTGAAATCCAACAAAGCTAAAAATAAGCGTTGAACCTTTCTTCACGGCGATTTTATAATTCCCGTTAAAATCGGTAACAGTGCCGTTTGAGGTTCCTTTTTCGATAACACTTGCCCCCGGTAAAGGTTCTCTTGAGGCGTTAGATACCATTCCCGAAACAAGTTCTTGCGCAAATGCAAAACTTGTAAAGAAACAGAGAAATACAAATAGAATATTTAATTTTTTCATTGTTAATTTGGTTAATGTTTAAGGCGAATATACAATTATTATCAAAAAATGAAAAGATTTTAACCTATTTTTAGTTCAATATATAAACCGAAAAATCTTAAATTTATATCATTGAAAACAGTATATTTGCACGCTCGTAAAAAAGCGCTTTTTTAGAAAAAATTAAATAAAATATTAATATGAAAGCAGGGATAGTAGGATTGCCAAATGTAGGAAAATCGACCTTATTTAATTGTTTGTCCAATGCGAAAGCGCAAAGCGCAAACTTTCCGTTTTGTACCATCGAACCAAATATTGGCGTTGTAAATGTGCCTGACAGCAGATTGGCAAAATTGGAAGAATTGGTAAAACCTGTACGTGTGCAAACAGCAACGGTTGATATTGTTGATATTGCAGGATTGGTTCGCGGCGCCAGCAAAGGTGAAGGTTTGGGAAATCAGTTTTTAGCGAATATTAGGGAAACGGATGCCATTATCCATGTGATTCGTTGTTTCGACAATGACAATATTATTCACGTTGATACTACTATTGATCCTTTAAGAGATAAAGAAACCATCGATTTTGAGCTACAGTTAAAAGATTTGGAAACCTTAGAAAAGAAAATTGAAAAGGTTAAAAAAGCTGCAAGAACAGGCGTTAAAGAAGCCCAAAAAGAATTGGAGGTTTTAGAAAAAGTTAAAAAAGGACTGGAAGCCGCCAAATCGGTAAGAGCAATCGATTTAACCGAAAAAGAACGCGAAGAATATATAAAACCATTGCAGTTTATTACCGATAAACCTGTATTATACGTTTGTAATGTTGATGAAAAATCGGCCGTTAACGGAAATGAGTATGTTAATATCGTAAAAGAAGCCGTAAAGAATGAAGATGCGGAAGTGATTATTTTAGCCGTTGGAACAGAAGCAGATATCACGGAGTTGGAATCCTTCGAAGAACGCCAGCTTTTTTTGGAAGATTTAGGATTGAAAGAACCGGGCGCTTCCGTTTTAATCAGAACTGCCTATAAATTATTAAATCAACAAACCTATTTTACGGCCGGAGTTAAAGAAGTGCGAGCCTGGACTATTAATGTTGGAGACACAGCACCGCAAGCCGCCGGAGTTATTCACACAGATTTTGAAAAAGGATTTATCAGGGCAGAAGTGATTGCTTATGATGATTTTGTGAAATACGGAAGTGAAGCCAAAGTAAAAGAAGCCGGTAAAATGCGTGTTGAAGGCAAAGAATATATTGTGCAAGACGGTGATATTATGCATTTTAGGTTTAATGTTTAAGTTGGTATTGAGTATTGAGAAGTGAGTATTCAGAGGTTTAAAGAGTTTTTTTTATGATTTTAACTTTTAATTTTTCAGTTTTCAATAATCAATTCCCCCTTCGGGGGTTAGGGGGCCTTTAAAACTTTATTGTGTTGATAATTATTTTGACATACTTTTTTTATTTTCTTAAAGCAAAATAGTACTTTAGCCACGCTTCAAGAACCATACAGAATAAATGACAGATCAAACAGCATATACCGAGGACAATATTCGATCGCTTGATTGGAAAGAACATATTCGTCTTCGCCCAGGAATGTATATCGGAAAATTAGGTGACGGTTCATCTCCCGATGATGGAATTTATATTTTGATCAAGGAAGTTATCGACAATTCCATTGATGAATATGTGATGGGAGCCGGAAAAACGATTGAAGTTTTGGTGAAAGAAGATACGGTGACCGTTCGTGATTACGGACGTGGTATTCCGTTGGGAAAAGTGGTTGATGTGGTTTCTAAAATGAATACCGGCGGAAAATATGATTCTTTGGCTTTTAAAAAATCTGTTGGTCTAAATGGTGTGGGAACCAAGGCTGTAAACGCTTTGTCTTCTTATTTTAAAGTACAGTCTTTCAGGGAAGGGAAAACGGTTTTTGCCGAGTTTGAAAAAGGAAATATCACCCACGTTGAAAAACCTGAAGAAACCGCACATCGTAAAGGAACTAAAGTGACCTTTGTTCCCGATAAAAGCATTTTTACAAAATTCAAGTACAGGAACGAGTATATTGAAAAAATGATTAAAAATTATGTGTATCTAAACACAGGTTTAACCATCATTTTTAACGGTGAAAAGTATTTTTCTGAAAACGGATTGAAAGATTTGTTGGAAGAAAATATTACTGAAGAGGCGATGTTGTTTCCGGTAATTCATTTGAAAGGAAATGACATTGAGGTAGCAATTACCTACAGCAAAGCGCAGTACAGCGAAGAATACCACACTTTTGTAAACGGACAACACACAACGCAAGGCGGAACCCATCAAAATGCTTTTAGAGAAGCCATTGTGAAAACCATACGCGAGTTTTTTGGAAAAAACTACGACGCTGCGGATGTTCGAAAATCAATTGTTTCGGCCATCAGCATAAAAGTCATGGAACCAATTTTTGAAAGCCAGACCAAAACCAAACTGGGTTCTACGGAAATGGGCGACGGATTGCCTTCAGTTAGGGCATATATCACCGATTTTGTGAAAACCAATTTAGACAACTACCTTCATAAAAATCCGGTTGTTGCAGAACGAATCCAAAAAAAAATATTACAGGCCGAAAAAGAACGAAACGATTTATCGGGCATCAGAAAATTAGCTCGCGAACGCGCAAAAACAGCTGGATTGCACAATAAAAAATTACGCGATTGCCGTGTTCATTTAAATGACTTAAAGAAAGAAAATCGGTTAGAAAGCACCTTATTTATTACCGAAGGAGATTCTGCCAGCGGTTCCATCACCAAATCCAGGAACGTAAATACGCAAGCAGTGTTCAGTTTGCGCGGGAAGCCTTTAAATTCGTACGGAATGAACAAGAAGATTGTGTATGAAAATGAAGAGTTTAACTTGTTGCAGGCGGCTTTAAATATTGAAGAATCCATAGAAGAATTAAGGTATAACAACATTGTGATTGCGACCGATGCCGATGTGGACGGAATGCATATTCGCTTGCTGTTAATCACTTTCTTTTTGCAGTTTTTTCCTGAACTGATCAAAGAAGGCCATTTATATATTTTAGATACGCCGTTGTTTAGGGTTAGGGATAAAAAACAAACTTTTTATTGCTATTCCCCAGAAGAAAAACAACAAGCCATTGACACTTTAAGGGGAAAACCTGAGATTACGCGATTTAAAGGTTTGGGTGAAATTTCACCCGATGAATTTGCCAATTTTATTGGTGATGATATTCGTTTGGATCCCGTAATGCTTGATAAAGAAATGTCTATCGATAAATTATTGGAATTTTATATGGGAAAAAATACCCCCGACCGCCAAAAGTTTATCATAGAAAATTTGAAATTTGAATTGGATGTTATTGAAGAATAGTTATTAGTTATTGGTTATTGGTTATTAGTTATTCATTACTCATTATTAGTTATTGTATGGATTATTAATCATTTTTTTAACATTTAACATATAACACTTAACGTATAACATTTAACATATAACATTTAACATATAACATTTAACTTTTAATATTTTAGATAGGATTTGCGATTGAACACTATGGAAGAAGACAACAACGAAAACGAACATTTAGAAGAACACTTAAACGAGGAATTTGGCAACCAGGAAACCATTACCAAGGTTACAGGGATGTACAAAGACTGGTTTTTGGACTATGCATCCTATGTTATTTTAGAGCGTGCTGTTCCTGGCTTAAAAGATGGTTTTAAACCAGTGCAACGCAGAATTATGCATTCTATGAAGGATTTGGATGATGGCCGTTACAATAAAGTGGCGAATGTTGTTGGGCATACCATGCAATACCATCCGCACGGTGACGCTTCTATTTCAGATGCTTTGGTGCAATTGGGCCAAAAAGAATTGCTGATTGACATGCAGGGAAACTGGGGAAATATTTTAACCGGTGACCGTGCGGCAGCAGCCCGATATATTGAAGCGCGTTTGTCCAAATTTGCTTTGGAAGTTGTTTTCAATCCGAAAACGACCGATTGGCAATCTTCTTATGACGGCAGAAAAAAAGAGCCAATAGATTTACCCGTTAAGTTTCCGTTGTTATTGGCGCAAGGCGCAGAAGGAATTGCAGTTGGACTTTCAACAAAAATTTTGCCGCACAATTTCAATGAATTGATTGATGCTTCCATAAAACATTTAAAAGGGAAACCTTTTACGTTGATTCCAGATTTTTTAACTGGTGGAATTGCAGATGTTTCTAACTATCACGACGGAAAAAGAGGCGGAAAAATAAGGGTTCGGGCAAAAATTGGCCAACTTGATAAAAAAACATTGGTGATTACCGAAATTCCTTTCGGAACAACAACATCCACTTTAATCGATTCCATTTTAAAAGCAAACGAAAAAGGCACTATTAAAATCAGGCAAATAGAAGACAATACTGCCGCCAATGTTGAAATTTTGGTGCATTTGCCCAATGGCATTTCACCCGATAAAACCATTGATGCACTATATGCTTTCACCAGTTGTGAAAATCCGATTTCACCTTTGTGTTGTGTGATCGACGAGAACAAACCGGTTTTTATAGGGGTTTCAGAAATTTTAATTCGATCAACAAATCATACGGTTGAATTGCTGAAGCTGGAGCTTGAAATTCAACTAAATGAGTTGGATGAGCAATGGCATTTTGCTTCGTTGGAAAGGATTTTTATTGAAAACAGAATTTACCGAGATATTGAGGATCAGAATACTTGGGAAGGTGTAATTAAAGCGATTGATGAAGGATTAAAACCGCACATCAAACATTTAAAACGTCCGATTACCGAAGAAGACATTGTGCGTTTAACAGAAATTCGCATCAAGAAAATATCAAAATTTGATATCGACAAAGCCAAACAGTTTATCGAAAGTCTGGAAGAAAAAATTGAGGAAGTCAAAAAACATTTGGCAAACATTATTGAATTTGCCATTGACTATTTTAAAAACTTAAAACTCAAATACGGGAAAGGAAAAGAGCGTTTGACAGAAATCAGGTTGTTTGATGATATTATCGCCAGCAAAGTGGTGATGCGAAACACCAAACTCTATGTAAATAAAGAAGAGGGCTTTGTGGGCACTTCGCTTAAAAAAGATGAATATGTTGATGATTGCGCCGATATTGATGATGTGATTGTTTTTAGAAAAGACGGAGCGATGCTGGTTACCAAAGTTGATGCAAAAACCTTTGTGGGAAAAGACATTATTCACGTTGCGGTGTTTAAAAAGAACGATACCCGCACCGTTTACAATATGATTTACAGAGACGGAAAAAACGGTCCAAGTTACATAAAACGCTTTAATGTTACCGGAGTTACGCGCGATAAAGAATATGATTTAACAGCAGGAAATAAAGGGTCACAGGTGCTTTATTTTACCGAAAATCCGAATGGGGAAGCGGAAACAATCACCATTAATTTACGTGCCACCGGAAGCGTAAAAAAACTGAAATGGGATATTGATTTTTCAGACTTGGCCATCAAAGGGCGAAGTTCTCGAGGAAATATTGTTACAAAACACCCAATCAAAAAAATTGAATTAAAATCGGAAGGCGTTTCAACTTTGAAACCTCGAAAAATTTGGTTCGATGAAACCGTACAACGTTTAAATGTTGATAAAAGAGGGGAATTGTTGGGCGAATTTAAGCCGGAAGACCGATTGCTGATCATCAACCAGAAAGGAATCATTAAAACCATTAAACCCGAACTTACCACGCATTTCGAAAGTGATATGATTGTGCTGGAAAAATGGATTCCGGAAAAACCGATTTCAGTCATTTATTATGATGGCGACAAGGAAAAATACTTTGTAAAACGATTTATGATCGACAATCCGAATAAGGAAGAACTTTTCATCTCGGAACATCCAAAATCGCAATTGGAAATTGTTGCCACGGATTTTAGACCAATGGCTGAAATATTGTTTTCAAAACGAAATTTGGAACCTATCCAATTAAATTTTGAAGAATTTATCGCCATTAAAGGCATAAAAGCGCAAGGAAATCAATTAACCGCCGATAAAATTAAACAGGTGAATATGTTGGAGCCATTGCCTTACGAACCTCCTGTAATTGAGGATGTGGAAGTGAATGATGAAGAAGTAATCGATGATGGAACCCATTCTTCTGATGACGATTCGGATTCTGAAAATGACAACCTTTTAGACGAAGCCGGACAAATTAAGTTGTTTTAAAAGCCCCCTAACCCCCGAAGAGCAATGTCATTAAGTTAAGGAAATATTTGTCATTCCGACAAAGGAGGAATCGCAACAAATGAGCACGTATGATGAGATTCCTCGTACCTCCTCTGGTGCTC
>JAUYUA010000025.1 GCA_030694935.1 Lutibacter sp.
AGTTTGCGTACTATAATTTTCCAGCGAAATTTTTTGAAGAATTTCTTTATTTCCAATTAAATCGGAAATATTCAATTTCAAATCCTTGGCCATATTGTTGACAATCGCATAACTTTCTGGATGAACCGCTGAATCATCCAATGGATTTTTTGAATTTTTAATTCTTAAAAAACCAACACTTTGTTCAAAAGCTTTATCACCCAAACGAGGTACCTTCTTAATATCATTTCTTGACAAAAAAGCACCGTTTTCCGTTCTAAAAGCCACCATATTTTCTGCTAATTTTGGTCCGATTCCTGAAACATAACTGAGCAAAGATTCACTTGCTGTGTTAATATTAACGCCAACCATATTCACACAGCATTCGACAGTGTTGTCCAACGCATTTTTTAGTTTATTTTGGTCAACATCGTGTTGGTATTGACCTACACCAATAGATTTTGCATCAATTTTTACCAATTCGGCTAATGGATCTGCCAATCTTCTTCCAATAGAAACGGAGCCTCTTACGGTTACATCATAATTAGGAAATTCATCGCGGGCAATTTTTGAAGCGGAATAAATGGATGCCCCGGCTTCACTCACCACATAAACCTCAATGTCCTTATAAAATTTGATGTTTTTAATAAATTGTTCCGTTTCCCTGGATGCGGTTCCGTTACCAATAGCAATTGCTTCAATTTTATAGGCATTCACCAATGAACTTATTTTACCGGAAGCGGCTTTTAAGTCGTTTTGTGGCGCATTGGGATATATAGTCTCATTATAAACCAAACCGCCCTGAGAATTCAGGCAAACAATTTTACAGCCCGATTTAAATCCGGGATCGATGGCCAAAATATTTTTTTCACCCAAAGGTGCTCCCAAAAGCAATTGCTTTAAATTTTTTGCAAAAACTTGAATCGCCGCATCATCGGCTTTTTCTTTGGCAAGGACTAAAATTTCATTGGACAATGCGGGAAACAACAATCGCTTATAGGAATCTTGAATGGCCAATTTAATTTGAATCGCACATTCATTTTTTGAATTGATAATTCTGTCTTCAATTTTACTTATGGCTTTTTCATCATCAATTTCAATCTTTACACGAATAAACCCATCGTTTTCCGCTCGTAAAATCGCCAGCAATCGATGAGACGGACACCGATTCAATGCTTCGGAAAAATCAAAATAATCTTGATATTTTTGAGCTTTTTCATCGGCTGATTTTGTTTTAATTACTGAGGTGGAAATAACGGCAAACTTTTCCAGCAGATAACGAATGCTATTTCTGATATCGGTTCGTTCATTAATCCATTCGGCAATAATATAACGGGCACCTTCATAAGCTGCTTCTAGGGTTTCAACTTCGTTATTCAAGTATTTTGAAGCAATGGATTTAAGGTCTGTGGCACGCTGGCCCATCATAATTTTAGCCAAAGGTTCCAAACCTGCATTGCGCGCGGTTTCTGCTTTTGTTTTTCGCTTTTTCTTAAAAGGAAGATACAAATCTTCCAAAGCAATTAAATCTTTGGCTGCAACAACTTTACCTTTCAGTTCATCAGTTAAAACATCTTGTTCCTCTAATGCTTTCAAGATGGCTATTTTGCGCTTTTCCAACACTTCAAACTGCAACTTATACTTCACAATTTCACCTATTTGAACCTCATCCAAATCACCTGTCATTTCTTTTCTGTAACGCGAAATAAACGGAATGGTACAATCTTCATTTAACAGCTGAACGGTATTTTGAATGCTTTTATCAGGAAGGTTGGTAAAGGATTTTATGTATTTAAGTAGTTGCATTGTTGATTTTAGTTTTCAGTGGGCAGTTTCAGTTTGCAGTTACAATTTCAGTCACAGTTTGAAGTCACAGTTTGCAGTAAAAAAAATGGCTGATTTATATATAGTTAGATGAGTTTTTAAATAATTGATCCCGATTATTGACTAGCATTTAATAATTACAAAAAAATGCCAACTGCGACTGCTAACTGCAAACTACATATTTAGCTTACCTGCTTGCCGTTAGCAACCGAATCACTTTCCGGTTCAATAAAAGCCAGTTTGCCATCGGGCGTATTGGTCATTAAAATCATTCCCATACTGTCGATGCCTTTCAAATTTCTTGGCGCCAAATTTACCAAAACCGTCACTTTTTGTCCGATGATTTCTTCTGCATTAAAACTTTCCGCAATGCCTGAAACAATTGTGCGAACGTCAATGCCAACATCAACTTTTAATTGCAACAATTTTTTGGTTTTTGGCACTTTTATCGCTTCAACAATAGTCCCAACCCTGATATCCAATTTTGTGAAATCATCAAATTCAATGATTGGTTTTTGTGGTTCCATTATTTTATTTTCCGCCTCATTTGTTAATTTTGTGGCTTCCAATCTGTCTAGTTGCGCCTGAATTTCTTCATCTTCAATTTTCGCAAACAACAATTCCCCTTTGCCAATTTGATGATTTGGAGGCAGTAATTCGTCTTTGTCTTCAACATCATTCCACCCTTCGGCTCCGCTCAGGGGGCTGTCAATTTGGTCACTGAATCCGCTCAGGGGGCTGTCAATTTGGTCATTCGCTGTGCTCATCTGGCTATCAGATTGGTCATTCGCTGTGCTCATCTGGCTATCAGATTGGTCGCTGAGCGGAGTTGAAGCGATATTCAAAATTCCTTTCAATTTTACGGAAGTAAACGGCAAAAAAGGCTCGCTCAATACCGCCAAAGCGGTCGCTATTTGCAAGGCAACATACATCACTGTTTTTACGTGTTCTTCATCAACCTTTATCATTTTCCAAGGTTCTTCATCAGCCAGATATTTATTTCCCAATCGGGCTAAATTCAGCAATTCTTGAGAAGCTTCACGAAACCTGTAACGATCAATTGAATTGCCAATGATGGATGGAAATTTGTGCATTTTCTCCAAGGTTTCATTGTCGATATCTGAAAACTCGTTGGGTTCAGGAACAATGCCGTTGTAATATTTTTCGGTTAAAACCACTACGCGATTGATAAAATTACCAAAAATGGCCACCAATTCGTTGTTATTTCTTGCCTGAAAGTCTTTCCACGTAAAATCGTTGTCCTTTGTTTCGGGCGCATTTGCCGTTAAGGCATATCGCAACACATCTTGTTTATTTGGAAAATCCTCCAAATATTCGTGCAGCCAAACCGCCCAATTTTTTGAGGTGGAGATTTTATTGCCTTCCAAGTTTAAAAACTCATTTGCAGGCACATTTTCGGGTAAAATATAAGTGCCTTCGGCTTTTAGCATCGCCGGAAAAATAATGCAATGAAACACAATATTGTCTTTTCCTATAAAGTGAATCAATTTAGTGTCTTTATCTTTCCAATATGGTTCCCAGTCTTTTCCTTCGCGCGCCGCCCATTCTTTGGTGGATGAAATGTAGCCAATAGGCGCATCAAACCAAACGTACAACACTTTTCCTTCAGCATTTTCAACCGGCACCGGAATTCCCCAATCCAAATCGCGCGTTACTGCTCTTGGTTTTAATCCGTCGTCCAGCCACGATTTTACTTGTCCCAACACATTGGCTTTCCAGTCGTTTTTATGGCCTTCCACAATCCATTCCCGCAGCCATTTTTCATATTTTTCCAATGGTAAATACCAATGTTTTGTCATTTTTTTGGTGGGAACATTTCCCGTAATGGCCGATTTCGGATTGATTAAATCGGTGGCATTATGACTTGTTCCGCATTTTTCGCATTGATCGCCATAACTTTCTTCGTTGCCGCATTTCGGACAAGTGCCAACCACAAATCGGTCGGCCAAAAACTGGTTTGCTTCTTCGTCATACAATTGCTCGCTGGTTTCTTCAATAAATTTTCCTTCATCATACAATTTCCTAAAAAATTCTGAAGCTGTTTTATGATGAATTTCCGCTGATGTCCGAGAATAATTATCAAAGGAAATTCCGAAATCCTGAAAAGATTTTTTAATGATGGCGTGATATTTATCCACCACATCTTGCGGCGAAATGCCTTCTTTTTTTGCTTTAATGGTAATGGGAACACCGTGCTCGTCCGATCCGCAAATATAAATCACGTCGTTTCCGGTCATTCGCAAATAACGTGCATAAATATCGGCCGGAACATAAACACCCGCCAAATGGCCGATATGAACCGGACCGTTGGTGTAAGGCAGCGCTGCCGTAATGGTATATCTTTTTGCCATAGCGGCAGGATTTTTGGAATTGCTCATCAAAATTTGTTTAAGAGCCACAAAAATAAGGATTGTTTACTAGAAAAGTGAATAGTTGATTCGGTTTTCGTAATTTGCAATCTATTTTATTAAATTTAAAGATGATTCAACCCAACTATTTAAAAAAAGGTGATACTGTTGCCATTGTTTCAACAGCCAGAAAAATATCTTCGGATCAAATTATTGCTGCCATTAAATTGCTAGAAAAATGGGGATTAAATGTGGTAATAGGGAACACCATTGGTTTGGAAGAAAATCAATTTGCCGGAAATGATGAGGCGCGAATAAACGATTTTCAACAACTGTTAAACAACCCAAAAGTGAAAGCCATTTGGTGCGCACGAGGCGGTTATGGGACGGTTCGGCTTATTGACCAGCTTGATTTTGCGGAATTTAAAAAACGCCCAAAATGGATCATCGGTTATTCAGACATTACGGTTTTACACAGCCATATTCACAATTTAGGCATTGAAACTTTGCACGCAACCATGCCCATTAATATTGAAAAAAACAGCAAAGAATCTTTAGAAACCTTAAAAAAGAACCTCTTCGGAAAAAATCTGGCTTATGAAATTCCTGCTGATGAAAAAAACAAATCGGGAAATGCAACGGGCGAACTTGTGGGCGGAAATTTATCGGTTTTATACAGTTTGTTGGGTAGCAAATCTTCGATTAAAACGGATGGCAAGATACTTTTTATAGAAGATTTGGATGAATATTTATACCATATTGACCGAATGCTGATGAACCTGAAACGAAATGGTTATTTTTCGAATTTAAAAGGATTGATTGTTGGCGGAATGAATGATATGCACGACAATGAAATTCCTTTTGGCAAAACTGCGGAAGAAATTATTTTGGATTGCGTAGCGGAATTTGATTTTCCGGTGGTTCTTAATTTTCCCGCCGGTCATTTGGACGATAATCACGCGCTGATTTTAGGCAGAACTGTTGAACTAAATGTCACTCAAGAAAAAGCAACACTTAAATTTTTAATTTAATGGCAAAACACAACGAACTTGGAGAATTGGGCGAAGATCTTGCGGTGGAGGAACTTGAAAAAAACGGCTATGAAATTGTGGAGCGCAATTGGCGTTACAAAAAAGCGGAAATTGACATTATTGCGCGTAAAGATGAAGTGTTGGCCATTGTTGAAGTAAAAACCCGTTCATCTGATTATTTTGGTGATCCGCAGGATTTTGTGAATACAAAGAAAATTAAAATGTTGGTGGAAGCCGTGAATGAATATGTTAATTCAAAAGATTTGGAAGTTGAAGTGCGCTTTGACATTATTGCCATCATTATAAATGAAAATAAGCTTACCATTGAGCATTTAGAAGATGCTTTTTTTCATTTTTAATGAGACTAAAATTTAAATGCGGAAAAACTTTGTGGGTCTTAGCAAATTTTATTTGTGAATCTTGGTATCATAGCTATTTCACAAAGTTGCCCAAAGAAACACAAAGTTACACAAAGGCATATCCTTTATTAATGCGATTCATTTTTAATTCTCAAAATAAGCCTTTACATCTTTAAAATGTTCTGGTTTTGCCAAAATTATTTTGTCTTTGTCCAATATAAAATAAGTGGGCGTTGCATTGATTTTATACTCTTTTGCCATTTCATTTTCCCATTTTTTCAAACCTAAAATATTCGTAAACAATGGTAATTTTGCAGTGAATTGCTCATAATCTTTTTTGTGGTCTTCCAAAGCCACCGCAATCACATGAATTGCATCATTGCCCATTGTAAATTCATATAATTTTGGAATTTCCAGCAAACAATGCGAACACGTTGTGCTCCAAAAAACCAGAATATAATTGTCGGCAACATTAAGATCGCTCAATTTTTTTTGAACGCCGTTTTCTTCCCAAATAATTTCGGGCGCTACGTTGCCAATGGCCAATTTTATTTTTGACCGCATTTCATCAATAAGGGCTTCATCCTTGAGATTCGCAGGCAATTTGTCGTAGAATTCATCAATCACAAAACCGGCCATTGCCAAGTTTTCAAATTCCTCAAAAGCATAAATTAAAGACGTTAAAATCTCGCTTTTTACCTCATTATTTCCGCCAACTTTTTGCATCACTTCATTTATGGCATTTTTGTACAAGGCATTTTGAACCAGAAGATCGTCCGAAACATTCAGGTAAAACAAATATTCTATGGCTTTTTCACCAAAAAAAGCAGCCTTCATCAATACCGGATTGTCGAAGTTTGTGAAATCGAAATAATGTTGTTTAACGCTGTTTAAATATTCTTGCGGTGAAACAAAAAGCGAAGGCGCAAAATACTTTCGGGTTGCTTTTATAAAATGATTTGCCAACTTACCTTCCGTTTTTTCTTCATATTGATTTTGGATATTGGTATAATCACTTAAATTTTTCACATATAAATCAAGCGCAATTTCATCCTGCTTTTTGTCCTTCAACCCAAAAAACGCAATTTGCAAAGAATCCAATTTATGCTGCACCTTCAATGTTTCAACCAAATAATTGGCATAGGTTTTATTTTCTTCAGAAGTTAAAAATGCTACTGAATTGTCAAGGTTGCGTGAATCAAATTTCAAAGAAATATTTTCCTGGTTAAAAAGAAAATCGGCAAAACCAAAACCGGCCGGCGTAAAAGACAAGCGATACATTCCTGCTTCAGTTCCCTGCGGAATCTCTAATTTAAACTGGTCGTTGTCTATTTTTGAATTTGAAATATACACTTGTTTGGCTCCTTTTAACTGGTATAAAATAACACGTGTAACCAAATCGTTTTTCGGGCTCACGGTTCCCGTAATTGAATTCTGGCTTTGAACACCCACTGAAATAAATAAAATCGCAATCCATATTTTTTTTAACATCATCTCTTTTTTTGAATTATTTACGCATAAATCACGCCAAAAGTAAGTATTTTTATTTTTTACTAAAACCAAAACTTATGAATTTTAACCATAAAATAATTTGGATAACCGGCGCTTCTTCAGGCATTGGAAAATCGTTGGCGCTGGCGCTTTCAAAACAACAAACAAAATTAATTCTCTCTTCCCGAAATGAAAAGGAACTGTATGCCGTGAAAAACAGCTGTGAAAATCCAGAAAATATCAAGATTTTACCACTCGATTTGGAAAATTACAGGAGTTTATCAGGCAAAGTTGCCGAAGCTTTGGCGCTATTTGGCGATGTTGATGTGCTTTTTAACAATGGCGGTATTAGCCAGCGGTCTTTTGCAAAGGAAACTTCAATTGAAGTGGACAAACGCCTTATGGACATAAATTATTTGGGAACAGTGGCGCTAACAAAAGCTTTATTGCCTCATTTTATTGAAAAAAATAGTGGCTATTTTGTGGTAATCACAAGCATTGTGGGGAAAATTGGCACACCGTTACGTTCTTCTTACGCCGCTTCAAAACACGCGTTGCATGGATTTTTCGACAGTTTACGCGCCGAAGTTTATCAAAACAATATTAAAATTACGCTTGCTTGTCCGGGATTTGTGCAAACCAATGTTTCCTTAAATGCATTGACGGCCGATGGAACGCCTCAAAATAAAATGGACAGCGCCACTAAAAACGGATTAACGCCCGAAGTATTTGTACAAAATTTGCTGAAAGCGGTTCGCCAAGAAAAACAGGAAGTTTATATTGGCGGATTTAAAGAAAAATTGGCAGTTTACGTAAAGCGCTTTTTTCCTAAATTGCTTTCAAAAATGATTCGCAAAATGGCGGTCACCTAAATAAGTTCGTTTTTTTTAAAATACAACACAATTGCCTCTTTCATTAGCACGGTTTGTTCACCCGATTTTAACGGCGGCAATTCCTCCAAAACTTTGTAATGCGGCCATCCATCGTTGTCGAAAAAGTCAAATTCATAGTAGCCAAAAGGCTCCAGCAATCGGCAAATTGCAATGTGCATTAAATTGAGTTTATCGTCTTTTTTGAACTCTTTGGCGCCTTGTCCCAATTCCTGAACCCCAATTAAATATATAATGGCATCGAGATTAAGGACTTCCCCATCGCCAAAATTATCCGATAATATTTTGAGAACTTGTTCCCATTCTTCCTTTAAATTTTTATCTCGTGACATTTTGATTCTTTAGTTAGATGGCAAATATACAAATCGATTCATGTATATTTACAAAAATCATGAGATGAATACATTTGACATTATCATCACCGGACTTTTATTATTTGGTTTTGTAAGAGGTTTGTTTAAAGGCTTATTTCTTGAAGTTACCTCGTTTATTGCGCTGATTGCGGGAATTTACGGCGCCATTCATTTCTCTTATTTTATAAAAGATTTATTGGTTACCATAGTTTCCTGGGAAGAAAAATACATCACGCTGGCTGCATTCGCCATCACTTTTTTGGTGATTGTGATTGTGGTCACTTTAATCGGTAAATTATTTACAAAAATTGCTGATTTCGCCAGTTTGGGCATTTTAAACAAATTGCTTGGCGGTGTTTTCGGAGCTTTAAAAATTGGGTTTGGGCTAAGTGTTATTTTATTGATTTTCAATAAATTAAATAATAAAATTCCATTTATATCTGTTGAACAACAAGAAAGCGCGATTTTGTATGAACCCATCAAAAATTTGGCGCCAAACATTTTTCCTGATTATGTAAAAGTTGAAGAGGATGAAAATGAAAAAATTGACAAAACGTTTCTTAAAAATTAAGCTTTAACTTTACAGCTAAGCTTAAATCTCTTTGATATCTGCCATATTTACCCAACCAATTTTACCGTCGGCCAGTTTAATTTTTTTCCAGTTGGAAAGTTCATCCAAAATAGTCACTTTGGTTCCTTCGTGAAGTTCAAAAACGGTTTCACCATCTAAAGACGGGGAATTTTTTATCTCACTTTTTGGCGAAAAAATAATGGCACTTCTGCTTTTTTGAATGGTTTCGTAGTTGCTGTAGGCAAAAATTACCGTGACTGTCATTACAAAAAAAGCAAAAATTGTGATGTTAAAATACAATATTTTTCTTTTTGGAGAAGAAGAAAAATAATACAACAAAAATAGCAACGCCGCTAAAAACGAAGCGGTTACCGCTAAAATTGCCCAAGTATTATACGTTAATTTCTGAATTACATTTGAGGAAAACCGCTGTAAAAATGTTTTTGGCAAATCTTCAATAACATCAATGGTCATGCGCTTTGCAAATACCAGATTATTTGAAGCATCGTGGTTCATTGGATTTATTTTTAACGCTTTCTCATAGTAATAAATAGAAGGCGCCACTTTGTTCAATTTGTAATAACTGTTGCCCAAGTTAAAAAACAAATCATCCGATTCCAGTCCGTTTTTTTCAATGTTTAAATACAATTCAATGGCTTTGGAATATTGTCCGTTTTTGTACAAATCATTTGCCTCTGAAAACAATTCATTTGAAGTTTGTGCAAAAGAAATGTACCCAAAAAATAACACCATTGTAAAAATAAATCTCCTTTTCATATTACAACTGTTTATCAATTTCAGTTAATATTTCTACGGTTTTTTCATACTCATTCTTCATCATAACATCCGTTGTTGGCGTGTAACGCGCAAAATCACAATCGTTTAAAACGGTTATGAATTCTTTAATTGTGTTGGCGTCAACTCCTTTATTTTGCAATAATTCCGCAATTTTTTCTTTGGAAATTTCAGAAGTTTCAATCTGAAGTTTTGCTTTTAAAAAGTTATGAAGCGCTTTTTCCAAGGCAATATAAAAAGCTTCTTTTTTGCCCAATTGTTTTTTGGCTTCCGACAAATATTTACGTGCCAATCTGTTGGCATTTCTAATTTTATTTCCAAAAATATCTCCTGCACGTTTTGAGCGTTTTTTTCCGATAATTATTCCAATTGGAATCGCTAAAAACGGCAGTAGCAACAATAAATAAAATTCGGTTGAATGCAGAAAATCATTTTTTATAATGGGCTTAAGCTTGGTTTCCAAAGCAATAAACTGGAAATTATTTCCATTTGAAACTACATTTTTTTTGAAAGTTCCGGCAGAGTCATTATTGACAAAAGGAAGGTCCTTGCCTTCGGTAACTTCCACAAAAACAGCCTCGGCCAAGATGGTGTAATATTTTTCTTCTTTCGGATTGAAATAGGAAAATGTGACTTCCGGAATTTTATATTTTCCCTTAAACTGGGGCACCACCGTGTAAGCATCAGAAACAGATCCTCGCAAACCGCTTAACGAAGTGGTCACCTCTTCCTTGTGTTCTGGCGTGTAAGCTTCCAATTCGGCCGGCGTAACTATTTTAGGGATTTCAAATAATTTTAAATTACCGCTTCCTTTTACTTCAACTTTTATTTGGGCTGCATCATTTGCTTTTAATACATTTTTATCGGCCGAAACAGTGAACTGAAATTCACCTACCGCTCCTGAAAAACCTTCGGGCTTTCCTGCTTCAGGCAATGCTTTCACCCTCACTTTTCTAACATCCGATGCTGTTGAATAACTTATATTTCTGGTAATCATATTTCCAAAAAAATCGCCTCTTCCGGTTGGAATCCCCACTGAAAAGTCCATTTTCATAGGTTCAATGATTAATTCTCCAGAGCGTTGAGGAATTAGCACGGCTCTTTTAAGGACTAAAAACCGATAATCCTCGCCATTGTATTTTCCGTTTTGGACATTGATATCGGTCACTTCAATATCTTGGTTCCAAAAGCCATTGTATTGCGGAGATTCACTAACCCGCCAATCGTTTACGCTGATGTTTTGACTTACAAATAACTTATAAACCACATAAATTCCTTCACCAACATACGGATTTAAATTAGACACTTCCGCAACCAAATGGATATTTTGCTGTGCAACATATTCGGGATTGTTAGGGTCTTTTGGGATTTCTATGGATTTTGAAACTGATATTTTTACTGCATTTGATTTTACAATTTCATCGTTATACTCTATCGTGGCCGCATCAATAATAAATTCGCCTTCTTTTTTTGGTTCGATAATATAAATGTATGTTTGAGAATAGCTTGCTTTTCCGTTAATCCAAGATTGGCTTACAGATGAACTTGGACCACCCACCACTTTAAAATCGGCAAATGATGGCGGTTTAAAATTGTCGGCACCTTGCTTGTCAACAGAAAATTCAATTCTAAATCGCTCGTTTAAACCCAAATTGGTTTTACTCACAGAAGTTTTAAACTCCACCTGAGCCAAAAGCACTTGTGAAGCAAACGCTAAAATTGTAAATATGTAAAACTTTGCACTCTTCATTTTTTTACCAGTCCTTTTCTTGTTTAATTTTTTGGCCTCTTGCTTTTTGGGCATTCAATTTCTTTTGCGTTTTGTTTTCTTCATTGTTCATTGCCTCCAGCAATTGCTTCATTTGTTCAGGCGACAACTGATTTGGTCTTGGTTTCTGATTTTGCGGATCGTCTTTGTCTTTTTTAGGATCGCCTTTGTCATCTTCTTTGTCTTTTCCCTTGTCTTTATCTTTGTCTTTTTCGTCCTTTTTATCTTTATCGTCGCCTTCCTTATCTTTTTGATCTTTATTTTTATCGTCTTTATTATCGTCCTTTTTATCTTTATTGTCCTTATTGTCTTTGTCTTGCTGATTTTTCAATAATTTCTGGGCCATTGCCAAATTATAACGCGTTTCTTCATCTTTGGAATTATTGCGCATCGAATTTTTATAGGCATCAACAGCTTTATCATATTGTTTTTCTTTCATAAAGGAATTTCCCATATTGTGAAAAATTTCGGCTTTGCTCATTTTATTCGGCGCTATTTTTTCTGCCAAATCATATTGAAAAACCGCTTCTTTATTTTGGTTTTTCTGGTAAATGGTATTTGCCAGATTATAGGACGCTTTTGCGTAATTCGGATTTTTATCCAACGCTTTTTTATAGGCAATTTCAGCTTCTTCAAATTTTAGCTGATTGTATAATTCGTTACCTTCTCTCACGTCTTTTCTTGCTTCTCGTTCCAGATCTTTTGGATCTTTTTGCTGAGAAAACATTAAAGATGTAATGCTTAAAAACAGGATGAAAATGCTATTTCTCATTGAATAAATTTAATTTTTGAACCCATTTTGTTTTCTTTTCCAGCAATGTTACGTCAATAATTAACAACAACAACCCGATGCCCAAAAACCACTGAAACTGATCTTCATAATCTGAAAATTGCTTGGTTTCAAATTCATTTTTTTCGGCTTTTTCCAAAACCTCTTTAATGGTGGCAATGGTTTCTTGTGTTTTATTTCCGTTGATGTATTTTCCGTTTCCTACGTTGGCAATATCTCTTAAAATTTGTTCGTTTAGTTGGGTGACAACCACCGTTCCTTCATTGTTTTTTTTATAGGCAACAACCTTTCCGTTATCTTTTAGCGGAATTGGACCTCCTTTTGCGGTTCCAATGCCGACAGTGTATATTTTTATGCCTTTTTTGGCAGCTTCTTTGGCCAAGTCCAAGGTGTTTTCCTGGTGATCTTCGCCATCGGAAACAATCACTAAAAACCGATTGGTTTGCTCGTCATTGTCATAATAGGAAAGCGCGCGTTCAATTGCATCATTTATGGCCGTTCCCTGATTGGAAACCATCTCTGTATTTGCATTTTGAAGAAACATTTTTGCCGCGGCATAATCCGTTGTAATCGGAAGCAGCGGGTACGAACTTCCTGCATAAATAATAATGCCTATTCTGTCGCTCCCCAAGTTTTCTATCACTTTGGTGATAATTTGCTTGGCTTTTTCCAAACGATTTGGCGCAATATCTTCGGCCACCATACTTTTTGATACATCCAAGGCAAAAACAATGTCAACACCCTGGCGTTTTACCGTTTCCAGTTTTGTTCCCATTTTTGGGTTAGCCAATGAAATAATCAGAAAAAACAAGGCAAAACAAAATACAACTAACTTTAAAAACGATTTAAACGTTGATTTTTCCGGACTTAATTTTTGAATTAATTTAGGATCCGCAAATCGTTTTTGAATGCGTTTTTTCCACCAAAGCACCAATAGAAACAACACAACTATTGCAGGAATAATTGCCAAATAATAAAAATATGTCGGTTCTTCTATTTGATACATTTCTTTTTGATATTTAATCTTTTAACTGATGAATCTGTATTTGTTATGGTCTATTTTTTAAACGCCTAAACAACTCAACAATCTATATAAAACTTCTAAAAACTGTGTTCTTCAAGGCAAATTCCATCAACAAAAGAAAACCCGCCAATAAAACCAGAAATCTATATTTTTCCTGATAATTGTAATACTTAAACTCTTCCACTTCTGTTCTTTCCAATTTATTAATTTCGTCGTAAATTGCTTTTAGCTTTAAATTGTCCGTTGCCCTAAAATAAATTCCGCCGGTTTGCTGAGCGATGTATTGCAATAATTTATCATCAATTTCAACCAAAGAATTTTTAAACAATATTTCTCCCGATGTTGGGTCTTTTGCATAAGGAAACGGCGCTGTTCCGTTGGTTCCAATTCCTATGGTGTAGACTTTTATTCCTTCACCAACCGCCAATTCAGTGGCTGTTTTAGGATCAACAAATCCGGTATTGTTAACGCCATCTGTCAATAAAATAATCACTTTGCTTTTGGCTTTGCTTTCTTTTAATCGGTTAACTGCCGAGCCCAATCCCATTCCAATGGCTGTTCCGCCGTCGAGTTCTCCCCATTTAAGCTCGGAAAGCGTGCTCATTACTATTCTTTTATCGCTGGTAATTGGCGTTTGTGTATAGCTTTCGCCTGCATAAACAACAATCCCTATTCTGTCATTCGGACGCTGATTTACAAATTCGGCCGCCACTACTTTTAAGGCTTCCAGCCGGTTTGGTTTTAAATCGCGCGCCAGCATACTTGCCGAAACGTCAATGGCCATCACAATATCAATTCCTTTGTTTGTTTTGGTATTTTGGCTCATTTGAACTGTTCTTGGGCGCGCCAAAGCAACAATTAATGAGGCAATTGCCAGCAATCTCAATACATAAAGCAACGGTTTCAATTTCGACCAAATTGAAGGTTTTGCTTCAAATCCTTTTGTGCTCGAAATAGTCAATGCTGCACTGTCGTCTTTTCGTATTAAAAAGTACCAAATAGCCAGCAATGGTATCAGCACCAATAACCATAAAAACTGCGGATGTAAAAACTCAAAATTATTCCACTTCATTTTTTGTTTCTTTTACCGGTTTTAAATTTTGTAAAATACGTTCAGACAAATTTCTGTGCGCTTTTATTTCTTCAACAATTGGTTTTGATTTTGCGAATTTCACCATATCGGCGCTTTCCAACACCTCTTTTAACTGTTGAATTGTTTCCTTTGAAATTCCCAATTTGCTCGACTCATTAAAATCGTTGATGGTGTCAATCAATTCGTTGGTGGTCGATTCCAACGCGGGAATATAAATGTCTTTTTCAATATAGGTTCTTACAATATCCGTAAGTTCCGTGTAATATGTTTTTATTTTGTTTTGCTGAAGCAGTTGCTTTTCGTCCAATTCTTTTAGACGTTGCAGCGCTTCCTGAATTGGAGCAATCACCACAATTACTTCTTCTTTTTTCTCTTTCTTTCTGAAAATGAAATACAACGCTGTGGCAATGATCGCTAAAATCAGCAAAATCCACCAAAGCATCGGTTTGTAATCGTCAAATGTTTTTGGCTCGCTTTTAATGGCTTTTATGGGAAACATTTGCTGCTTTAAGGTATCCACTTTAACCGTGGCAACGCTCACCAGCAATGAATCGGTGAAAAATATTTTGTTGTTAATAAGCACCTGTTGTTTTGGTATGGTATAACGTCCGCTGTCAAAACTTGTAAGCACATATTTTTTTTCGTAGGTGTCTTTTAAAGTATCCACCGCAAAAGATTCCACCACCTCAACTTTTCCCAAGCTGTCTGACTGAAATTTCGGAAACACAACTTTGCCGGTCTTATTTACCGATATTTTATATTGAATATGCTCGCCAATTCTAATGGCGGCGGTATCTATAGTAATTTTCACCGGATTTTCCTGTGCGAAACCTATAAAACCAATTAAAAATAATATATAAACTATCCGTTTTTTCATTTAGTGTTCATTTGCTATTTAGCTCCTTTTCGCTTAAAATAACCCAATAATTTTTTAACATAACTTTCATCTATTTGGGAACTGATCGTTCCCGATCCGCTATGTGTAAAAGATTTTTCAAAATAATCTACCGACTCCAGATAATGTGCTTTATAGCTATTTCTAACGCTTTTTGAAGCGGTATTCACCAACATTGTTTTTCCTGTTTCGGCATCGCGCATAGGCACCATTCCCAGATTTGGAATTGAACTGTCGTGAATGTCATAAATCCTTATTCCGGTTACATCGTGCTTTCTTCCAACAATTTTTAACGTATGGTTGTAATGCGCATCCATAAAATCGGAAAGGATAAAAACAATGGCTTTTTTCTTCATCACGCTTGAAAAAAACTTAAGTGCTTCATTTAAGTCTGTTTTTTTGCTTTGAGGCTTAAATTCAATCAATTCCCTGATAATTCTGAGCACGTGACTTTTTCCTTTTTTAGGCGGAATGTACAATTCCATTTGGTCTGAAAATAAAAGCAAACCAACTTTATCATTGTTCTGAATGGCCGAAAAAGCCAATGTTGCCGCTATTTCTGTAATGGTATCTCTTTTAAATTGTTGGGTGGTTCCAAAATATTCGGAGCCGCTGACATCGACCATTAAAACCATGGTCAACTCCCTTTCCTCCTCAAAAACCTTCACATAAGGTTCATTATAGCGTGCAGTCACATTCCAGTCAATTGCCCTGATATCGTCGCCGTATTGGTATTGTCTAACTTCAGAAAAAGTCATACCGCGTCCCTTGAACGAACTGTGGTATTCGCCAGAAAATATGTGATTAGACAAGCGGCGTGTCTTAATCTCAATTTTACGAACTTTTTTAAGTATTTCTTTAGTATCCATCTTTTTAAGTTTTCAGTATTCAGTTGCAGTTTCCAGTATTCAGCTGCAATAATAATTAAAAGCAACTGCAAACTGTAATTGTAAACTGTAGACTACAATACTACGGTACTTCAACTTCGTTCACAATTTTATTGATGATGTCTTCTGAAGTGATGTTTTCTGCTTCGGCTTCGTAAGTAACTCCGATTCTGTGACGCAATACATCGTGCACAACAGCGCGAACATCTTCAGGAATTACGTAACCTCTGCGTTTTATGAAAGCGTAGCATTTGGCCGCAAGCGCCAAGTTGATGCTTCCGCGGGGAGAAGCGCCAAAACTTATCAAGCCTTTTAAATCGGGTAAATTATATTTTTCAGGAAAACGTGTGGCAAAAATAATATCGAGAATGTATTTTTCAATTTTCTCATCCATATAAACTTCTCGCACCGCTTGTCTGGCTCTGATAATTTGATCAATGGAGGCAACTGAATTCACAACGCCATAAGTATCATTTAAATGTTGGCGCATAATTAATTGCTCTTCATCTAATTTCGGATAATTAATCACCGTTTTAAGCATAAACCTGTCAATTTGCGCTTCGGGCAACGGATATGTTCCTTCTTGTTCTATTGGGTTTTGGGTTGCCATCACCAAAAATGGTTCTTCCAATTTAAAAGTAGTGTCTCCAATGGTAATTTGGCGTTCCTGCATGGCTTCCAACAAAGCGGACTGCACTTTTGCCGGCGCACGGTTAATCTCGTCAGCCAATACAAAATTTGCGAAAATTGGTCCTTTTTTGATGGAAAAATCATTTACTTTAATATTGTAAATCATAGTTCCAATCACATCGGCCGGCAACAAATCGGGCGTAAACTGAATTCTGCTGAACTTTCCTTGAACTGCTTTGGCCAAAGTGTTAATTGCCAATGTTTTTGCCAAACCGGGAACACCTTCCAACAAAATATGTCCATTTCCCAACAATCCTATAAGCAATCTTTCAACCATATGTTTCTGGCCAACAATCACTTTATTCATTTCCATCATCAACAAATCAACAAAGGCGCTTTCTCTTTCAATTTTTTCATTTATGGCCCTAATATCTACTGAAACGTTATTTTCTTCAATCATATTTATTGTTTTAAAGGGGGTGAATTTAACATGCTTTATAATGCTATGCAAATAGCAGAATATTTTATTTAAATCTTGTTAAAAATTGGTTAAAAATAATAGCAAAATGTGAGGTTTAGTAAGATTTTAACAAGATAAGGCCTTCGGTAAAAAAAATAATCCAACAATAAAGAATCAAACCATCACATTTTAAAATAATATGGGTTTAAAAAATGTTATTCCAGACAAATTTACGACCCTTTAAAAATAAATAAAAGCCGGTATTTACATCTTTTTATTAATTTATTGGTAAGGTATGCTTACATAAATTATGTATTTATGACAAAATTTGATTTATCATTAACAATTTCTTAACTATCATTTGTCTGTATTGATTTTTTGTTTAATATTTGGCTTTACATAAAAAAACAAAATCATGAGAAAAATTATTAAAGCATTTAAAATTTTGGCCTTGCTGATATTTATACCGGCGGGCACTTTTGCCCAAACAATAGTTTCAGGTAAAATAGTAAATGCTAAAGGAGAAGGGATTTCCTTCGCCACCGTTTTAGAAGAAGGGACTTCAAATGGAACTACCACTGATGACAATGGTAATTTTCAATTTAAGGTTTCAAAATTGCCTACAACTTTAACTGCTTCCTTTATTGGATTTGAAACAAAGAAGCAACAAGTAACTTCAGCAACTGGCATTCGCATTAACTTGCAGGAAGAAAGTGTTGGGCTAAACGAGGTTATGGTTACGGGAAACCGCGCAAAGCCCCGAACGGTATTGGATTCTCCGGTGCCTATTGATAATATTGGCGTGCAGGAGTTAAAATCGAGCGGGCAAACAAGTATTGACCAAATGTTAACATACAAAGTTCCTTCATACAACGCCACCAGCCAGGCAATATCTGATGCCACAGCGCATTTTGACCCAGCCGATTTAAGAGGATTGGGTCCCAGCAGAACATTGGTGCTGGTAAATGGAAAAAGAAAAAATCAAAGTGCTTTAGTGTATATCAACGACACTCCCGGAAAAGGGGAAGTGGGAACCGATATGAAAAGTATTCCAACTGCGGCCATTGAAAGAATTGAAGTTTTAAGAGATGGCGCTTCTGCCCAATATGGTTCTGATGCTATTGCGGGGGTAATTAATATTGTTTTAAAAGAAAATGTTGAGTACACCAACATCAACGTTAATTCAGGAATTACTACTGAAGGAGATGGTTTTAGTGTTGGCGCCGACATAAATTCTTCTTTAAATGTGGGGAAAAAGGGCTATGTAAATTTCACGCTGGCCTACTCACAACAAGAACTTACCAATAGAGCTGGAGAACCGGGAGAAGACAGTTTATTTGGTGTTTCTGCAAATGATCCAACTTTTGGTCCTTGGCTGAAGAAAAACCCTGATTTAGGAATGACTATTGGACAACCAGAGATGAGAAACGGACAAATTTTTTACAATGCCGCTTTTCCTTTTAAAAATAATTCAGGTGAATTTTATGTCTTTGGAGGCTTAAGTATTAGAAAAGGAACCAGTTTTGCTTTATATAGAGCTCCTTATTGGGTTCCGGATCCTTTTAATTTATTGCATGAATCTGGCACTGAATATAACGGGTTTCAACCAACTTTTGAAACGGACATAAAAGACTTCAACAATAGTGCTGGCGTAAAATTTGATTTGTTAGGGTTTAACGCTGATTTAAGCGGAACTTTCGGTTCAAATTCTGTGGATTATACCGTTGGGAATACCCTTAATCGTGATTTAGGCGCCGCAAGTCCAACAAGTTTTGAAGTGGGTGGCTACTCTTTTAGCAATTTAATTGGAAACTTTGATTTAAGCCGAAACTTCGGTCAATTGAGTTTGGCTTTTGGGGCAGAAGCCAGAAAAGAAATTTTTAAAGCCACCGCGGGTGAACCAGACTCTTACTTTGGCGGCGGCGCACAATCTTTTCCGGGAATCCAACCATCAAATGCCGTTGATGAAAGCAGAACCAATTATGGCATATATGCAAATTTGGATTGGGATATTTCTGAGGCATTTTTAATTGGCGGCGCTGTACGTTATGAAGATTTTTCTGATTTTGGAGACAATTCTTCCTGGAAAATTAACTCAAGGTATAAATTGGGCGAAAAAAGTGCGCTTAGAGCTTCTTATGGAACAGGCTTTAGAGCGCCATCATTGCATCAAATATTTTTGAGCAATATTCAAACATTGCTTTCAGGAGGAACCATATCAAATCAGGGAACTTTTAACAATGTAGATCCAGTGATTCGCGAAGGTTTAGGTGTGCCGCAACTGCATGCTGAGACATCAGAAAACATTTCAGCAGGAATTACCCTGCAACCATTTAAAAATTTGTCTTTCTCTTTAGATTTTTATAAAATAAATGTTGATGACCGAGTATTGTTTTCAGGAGAAGTTGGTTTTGATGGAGATGACAACACCACAAATCCTGTTGAACAGATTTTAAATGACTATGATGTAACCAGTATTAAATTTTTTATCAATGCTGTTAATACTGAAACTTATGGTGCTGATTTTGTGGCCAACTACTCAAATATTGTTTTGGGTGCAGGTACTTTAGCAATTAATTTAGCCGGAAACTTAAATGACACCAAAATTAATGGACAAATTAACACGCCTCAAGTGTTGGCTGAAAATGGCTATGATATTTTTAACAGAAAGGAACAAGCCAGAATTACTGATTCAAGACCAAAAACTAAAATACTTTTAGGCTTTGATTATAAAATCAATGATTTTAGCGTGCAATTAAACAATACTTATTTTGGTGAGGTTACTTGGAGGCACACAAACAATGGCCTTAACGGGGCTCCACTAGGGCCAAACGGATCTTTGTTGCCGACAGATGATGCAGAATATGATCAAACATTTGCCGGTAAGGTGATAACTGACCTTAACTTTAATTACACTTTTTCCGAAAAACTATCCTTGAATTTATCAGTTAACAATTTATTGAACGTGTACCCGGATGCAATAGATACCAAAGGTGATTTTGTTACTGACTTAGGCGGGCGTTTTAAATATCCTTGGGAAGTTAACCAATTTGGATTTAATGGCACAATTTTAAAAGCAGGGCTAAGTTATAAATTCTAAACTTAACTTGTAAACATAAAAAAGGAGGCTATTGGCCTCCTTTTTTATGATTCAAACCTTCTTAAAATAAATTGGCCTCCGTCAAATTCACCATAAGTGAAATGAACAATCCAATCGCCGGTATTGATGTATTTTGAATTTTGTGAAAGCGCTATTTCAAGCGGCAAATGACGGTGGCCAAACACAAAATAATCGTAATGTTTCTCGGTTAATTTCATTTTGGCGTATTGCACCAGCCACTCATTTTCTTCCCCCAAAAACTTGACATCTTCGGCTCCTGAAATTAATTTGTTTTTTACCGACAAATAATGCGCCATTCGAATGCCGACATCAGGATGAAGCCATTTAAAGAACCATTTTGAAATTGGGTTGGTAAATACTTTTTTCATTCTTTTGTAACCTTTGTCTTCAGGTCCTAAACCATCTCCGTGGCCTATAAAAAATGATTTTCCGTTAAGCATGAATTCTTTTGGCTGGTGGTAAACGGGAATGTTCAGTTCTTTTTCAAAATAATCGTGCATCCAAAGGTCATGGTTTCCAACAAAAAAATGGATTTCTATTCCCTGGTCGCTTAATTCGGCCAATTTTCCCAAAACGCGCACAAAACCTTTTGGAACGGCTTGTGAGTATTCAAACCAAAAATCGAATAAATCGCCTAAAAGAAAGAGTGCATCGGCATCTTTTTTGATGAAATCCAGCCAATTTACAAACTTTTGTTCCCGAATTTTACTTGCTTCAACAGTGGGCGCCCCAAAATGTTGGTCGGAAGCAAAATATATTTTTTTATTGGTTGTCAAAATTTTCGAGCGTTAAGTGCTAAAGGAATTTTAAATTTGTTGAAAGCGCTATTTCTTACTGTCCAGTTCAATCACCTTCAAAATCATATTGTCTTTTTTCTGTACAATCATAAAATAGCCTGTTTCATCGAATAAATTTCTGGCCATAATTGCCTTAAAATAGCGTTTTAAATCTTCTCTGGCTGTTGGCGGAATTGGAAAATTTATATCCAGCTCGCTGATATATTGATTGAATATTTTGTCGCTTTTATCGAAGTTTTTAACAAAATCGTACAATTCCCATTTGTTCATTTCTTTTCGATTGTTATCGATATATTTAAAAATAAACGGATTCAACTCACTGTATAACATATTATTGAACGTACCTAGCGTGTCTATTGAAACAAAAACATCAGGGATTATTCCACCGCCGCCATAAACGATTTTTCCTTTTGGCGTTTTATATTTTAAAGAGTCAATAACTTTAATGCTGTCTCTTGAAAGCAGTTCCCCATTGTGAATTCTTTCCAAATAATCATTGTTATACTTATTGTTATCGGTGTGGCTGTAAGGTTTTTGGATAGACCTTCCGGTTGGTGTATAATATCTTGCCGTTGTAAGCCTAACTGCCGATCCATCGCCCAATTCCATTTCCTGTTGCACCAGTCCTTTTCCAAAAGAGCGGCGGCCAACAATGGTTCCTTTATCATTATCCTGAAGCGCACCAGCAACAATTTCACTGGCAGATGCTGAATTTTGATCAATTAACACAAATATTTTACCGTTTTCAAAATCGCCTTTTTCAGTTGAAAATGATTTATCTACCGCGCCATTTTTGCTTTTGGTGAATACGATTAATTTACCATCCTCTAAAAATTCATCCACAATCATATTGGCAATGTCCATATAACCTCCCGGATTTCCACGTAAATCAAGCGCCAAAGAAGTCATTCCTTTTCCTATTAGCTCATCCAATGCCTGTTTAAATTCCTGGTAAGTGGTTCTGGCAAAACGATCGACTTTAATGTATCCCAAAGTATTGTTGATCATATAATGCGCTGATACACTTGTGATTGAAACATCACCACGCGTAATTGGGAAATTTAATATTTTATTTGTTGAACGTCTGTAAACCTTTACATTGACTTTGGTATCCGGTTCACCTTTAAGCGCTTTCATCACCGCATCGCTCATTTTTCTGTTACCTTCAATCGTTCCGCGTTCAATTTCAGTAAAACCCGCTTTTTTCATAAGGCTTTTACCAAATAAGGTATCGCTATTTGCAATTATAATTCTGTCTCCGGCTTTAATTCCTGCTTTTTCGCTTGGCCCGCCTTTAATGACGCCACTCACTGCCACAGAATCGTCGTGCATAATAAAACTTACCCCAATGCCGGCAAATTTTCCCTGCATACTTTCTGTAACGCGCTGCAATTCGTCTTTTGGAATATAAACAGAATGCGGGTCTAATTTTGCCAACATCGTAGTTATGGCATCATCAAGCAAACTATCCGTATTAACTTTATCAACATAATCATACTGAATGAAGTTTATCAACCGTTTTATTTTAGCTTCATTGGAATTGGTGCTGAATAAAACCGATTTGTTTTTAAAGTTAAAAGTGCTGCCAATAAATATCCCTGCGGCTATGGCAATACCAATCATTAAGGGAAAATATATTTTTCTTTTTGTCATTATAAATTTTTAAGATGGGTGAGTTCAACGCCTGCTTTTTCTAAAAACTCCAAGCCCATTTCATCTTTATAGGCATTGGCGTAAACCACTCTTTTTATTCCTGATTGATGTATTAATTTACTGCATTCTTTACAAGGTGACATTGTAATGTACAAGGTTGAATCTTTGCATGATTGTGTTGAAGCCGCCACTTTTAATATGGCATTTGCTTCGGCATGCAACACATACCACTTTGTATCACCAGCTTTATCTTCACAAGGATTTTCAAAACCCGTTGGCGTACCGTTAAAACCGTCGGAAATAATCATTCGGTCTTTCACAATTAATGCGCCCACTTGTTTTCTTTCGCAGTATGATAATTTTGACCACTCAAATGCCATTCGCATATAAGCTTGGTCGTATTTTAATTGTTTCTTGTTCATAAATTTTTAAGAGTTTTCAAAAGTACTAAGATTCTAATAAACTCTACGTTAATTTTTTACCAAAATATGGACGCTTTTAGGATTGGCAATACCAACCCGATCACTATGGATGAGATGATCAAAATCCAGTCGCGCTTCGGAAATCGGAAAACGGTTTGAAAAATAAGTCCGATTAACAGAATTGCAATTACCACGATTAATTGTGCAATTTCAATTCCAAGGGCAAATTCCAACAGCGGAATTAATTTTTGGGTTGAACTGCCTATCAATATTTTAAAATAACCGGAGAACCCGAGTCCGTGAATCAATCCAAAAAACAGCGCAAAAAATAAATTGGTGTTTGTTTTTGCCAGTTTTGTCGCATTTTTTGCAAAAAACACATTCACCAAAGCGGTAATTATGATGGTAACGGGAATTAAAAATTCAATCCAGTTTTGACTTATTGTTACAATTTTATAGGCCGACAAAATTAGTGAAAGCGTGTGCCCAATGGTAAATAATGTAATGAGCCACAGTATTTTTTGCCAATTTTTAAAATCATATATCACTACCAAAGCTATCAAAAAAAGCACGTGATCGTATGCATTCCAATCCAACACATGAAAAAGCCCTTCTTTAAGAAAGAACATAAAATTATCCATCAAATACATTTATTATTTAAGCCCAAATATAGAAAAATTTGTTGCCCAATAGCTATACTCTGAACCAATTATTTACCAATTCATTTTCTATAGGTTTGGCGGTTTTATGCGTAAACTCGTTTTTTATGGCGTCATATTCATAATCCTTTGCCCACTCAGTAACATTTTCAGCAACCTGCTTGATGCTTTCGCAAACATAAAGTATTTCTTTGTTTGTTATTGTTGGATGAATGGACATTCTGATCCATCCCGGTCTTTCAACCAAGCATCCTACACTAATTTTTTCTTCAATACTTTTTGAAGTTTGCTGATCAACATGCAATAAAAAATGGCCATAAGTCCCGGCGCAAGAGCAACCTCCACGGGTTTGGATGCCAAATCGGTCGTTCAGCAATTTAACCACTAAATTAAAGTGCGCATTTTCAATAAAAAAAGAAAAAACGCCCAATCGGTCTTTGTGCTGTCCGGCCAATAATTGAAGATTCGGAATTTTGGCCAGTTTTTCAAACACCAAATCAATCATTTCGTGTTCGCGCGCCAAAATATTTTTAACACCCATTTTCTCCTTCAACTGAATGGCCAAAGCAATTTTTATGGTTTGCAAAAAACCAGGCGTTCCGCCGTCTTCACGGGTTTCAATGTCATCAATATAATCGTGGTTTCCCCAAGGATTTGTGTAGTTAACCGTTCCGCCACCCGGATTGTCGGGAACCATATTTTTATACAATTTTTTGTTGAAAATCAGTACGCCCAATGATCCAGGACCGCCTAAAAATTTGTGAGGCGAAAAGAAAATGGCGTCTAAATAGGCTTCTTCATCTATGGGATGCATATTTATTTCTACATACGGTGCCGAACAGGCAAAATCCACAAAACACAATCCGCCATAATGGTGAATCATTTTTGCGATTTTATGATAATCGGTCACAATGCCCGTTACATTGGAACAAGCAGTTACAGAAGCAATTTTTATGGGCCGGTCTTTATATTGAATTAAAAGTTTTTCAAAACTGTCAAAACACATCAAACCCGATTCCTGACAAGGAATAATTTCAACATCGGCGATGGTTTCCAGCCAAGAAGTTTGGTTGGAATGGTGTTCCATATGCGTTATAAAAACAATAGGTTTTAAATCCGCAGGAATTTCAGCGTATTTTTTTAAATTTTCTGACACTTTCAACCCTAAAATACGTTGAAACTTATTGATAACCCCGGTCATTCCAGTTCCGGAAGTGATTAATACATCTTCTGCAGTTGCGTTTACGTGATCTTTAATAATTGATCGGGCTTTGTGGTAAGCCATGGTCATTGCAGAACCCGTGACGGAAGTTTCGGTATGCGTATTGGCCACAAACGGACCAAATTCATTGAGTAATTTCTCTTCTATGGGGCGGTACAATCTTCCGCTGGCAGTCCAATCGGTATAAATAATTTTCTTTTGCCCGTAAGGCGACTCAAAAGTTTGGTCAACGCCTACAATATGCTTTCTAAATTGTTGAAAATAGGTTTCTAGTTCAGAAGGTTGACTTTGTATTTCGATTGCTGATTTTGTTGACATCCCTGTTCAAAAATATTTGTTTATTTAAAATTTGCGATTCCTTTTTTTAACCAATCGTGATATTCCTCCACATTTGGCGTATAAGCAACGGGTTCATTTAAATTTTCTTCGTTATGATCCATCAAAACATAAAATGGCTGCGCGTTGGCGCCGTATCTTATAATTTGGAATTCGCTCCATTTTTGTCCGATATATTTTAACTTTTTACCCGGATATAATTTCGATTCAATTTCTTCGCCATTGGCAAGCGGTCTTTTATCATCCACATACAACGAAATTAACACCACATCGTTTTTAAGAATTGGAAGAATCTCATCTTTTGGCCAAACATTTTGCTCCATTTTTCGGCAATTTACGCAAGCATAACCCGTAAAATCAATCATCACCGGCTTATTCACTTTTTTTGCATAGGCCAAGCCTTTTTCATAATCGTTAAAAGCCAAAATATTGTGAGGCGGCATTAAATGAGCGCCATCGGGTATTTCTACATTTTCTCCGGATGGCATGCCACTATTCATTCTTGAAAATCCGACTCCGTAGGGAGATTCACTGTAATGTTGCGCGGGCGGAAAAGCACTGATTAAATTTAAAGGCGCGCCCCACAAGCCGGGAATCATATAGATGGCAAATGCTAAGGAAAGCATTCCCAAACTGAGTCTTCCCACAGAAATATGTGTCAAAGGAGAATCGTGCGGCAATTGAATTTTTCCAAAAAGATAGAAAGCCAAAGCCAAAAATATGGTAATCCAAATGGCTAAGAAAACCTCTCTTTCCAGCCAATGAAGCTGCAATACCAAATCGGCATTCGATAAAAATTTAAATGCCAAAGCCAATTCCAAAAATCCCAACACCACTTTTACGGTATTTAACCATCCACCCGATTTTGGCAATGAATTTAACCAACCAGGAAAAGCGGCAAACAAAGCAAATGGAATTGCCAATGCCAAGGAGAATCCCAACATGCCCACAATTGGCCCAATCTGATTTCCTCCTGCTGCGGCTTCAACCAATAAAGTTCCAACAATGGGTCCGGTGCAGGAAAATGAAACAATGGCCAAAGCCAAAGCCATAAAAAATATGCCAATGATGCCACCTTTATCAGCTTGCGCATCTACTGTTGTTCCCCAAGAACTTGGCAAAACGATTTCAAAAGCGCCCAAAAAGGACACCGCAAAAACAACCAGTAACAAGAAGAAAATAACATTAAACCAAACATTTGTGGAGAGCGCATTTAAGGCGTCGGCGCCAAAAATAAAGCTTACCAATAATCCTAAAAGCACATAAATAATCACAATGGAAACTCCGTAAATAATGGCATTCCTTACTCCTTCGGCCTTGCTTTTGCTTTGTTTTGTAAAAAAACTTACGGTCATAGGAATCATAGGAAACACACACGGCGTTAAAAGAGCCGCAAATCCCGAAAAGAATGCAATGATAAAAATGGTTAACAAACTTTTATTCGAAGTTTTATTGCTGTTTTTGGCAGCTTTTACTGCAACATCTGCTTTATTTTTATCAATAGGCGTTGGAGATATTGTGGCATGATCCTTAGTTTCTACGGATGTTATTGCGGGAACTTCTTTGTCATCTTTGGCATTCACCAATGCCGCATTTGCAGGAATTAGAAATGCCAAATCTATTTCAGTAGGCGGCAAACAACTGGCATCGTCACACACCATAAATTCAACTGTTCCGGCAATTTTAAATGATTTATCCGACAGGACTTTTATGCGCTGCTTAAACGTTGCTTTATTTTCAAAATACTTGATTTGCATCTCAAAAACTGGGTCGTGAACGGTAACACCTTTTTCTTCGGTAGTTTTTCCGATTAACTTAAAGTCCGGACTTGTTTTAAACGAAAAAGAGGTGGGAATTGGGCCATCGGCAGGAACGTTTTGCGAATATAAATGCCATTTTGCCTCAATGGTTGCTGTTACAATTAAATCGTATTCTGTTTCCGAAATTTTTTGTGTTGAAGTTGACCACTTTACAGGGTCGTGAATTTGGGCAAAACTTGAATTGACTAGCGCGAAAAACGCCAAAAGGAAAAATATTTTTTTCATATTAAAAGCTTGGTTTCTTTTATAAGAATTTTCAAAAATAAACAATATTAATCAGTAAGTCGTTTTATAATCGTTTTTCCCTTATTTCAGGTTGTTAAATTTTTCTTAATTAGTTGCGTTAAAGTGTTTGTTTTTTGGCTTCAAATTACACGTTTGGCAATTTTACTTTAATAATAAATTCAAATTTCCTCGTAAAATAGTTAAAGAAATTATTCAAGAATACTAGGTATTTTATTCAGTTACTTTTATTATCTGCCATAATTGCATAGATTTGTTTTTTACTAAATAATGACGTTTAAAATTATTTATGCGGCCTTTCAATAAGCTTAAATATTTCTATTGTTTTCTTCTTGCGGTTTTAATATCTCAACATATAAATGCGCAATATTCCCATTACATAAATAATTATACGCTCTATGAATACAAGGCAGGCAACCAAAATTGGGACATTGCAAAATCTGCCGACGGGAATTTATTTGTGGCGAATAACAACGGACTTCTGGAGTTTGATGGGTTAAACTGGAATTTATGGGAAATGCCCAATAAAACTACCATTCGGTCATTGTTGGTTTATCAGAATAAAATTTACGTGGGCTCGTATGAGGAATTCGGTTATTTCTCAAGAAACAACAAAGGCGCTTTAAAATACACTTCCCTGCTAAGTGTCCATAAGAAAATAAACGTATCAAAAGATGAAGAATATTGGCAAATAGTATTGCTGGGCGATGCAGTGGTATTTCGGTCTTTTTTAAATATTCATATTTATAAAGATGGGAAAATTACCTCACACAATTTGTCTACTACCTTAATGTCTTGCGATGTGATAAACGGCAAACTCTATGTTTCAACTTTAGAAAAAGGGATCTTTGTTCTGGAAAATCAAAAATTAAAACCTTTTTTTTATTCCGAAAAATTAAAAAACGAAAAGATTATTTCCGTAACATTAAAAAACAACAATCAATTTCTAATAAATACCGCTCTTAAGGGATCCTTTTTGTTGGATAATAACAACCTAATTCCTTGGCAAACCGAGATCAATCAAATTGTTAAAAAGCACCAGCTTAATAAATTTACACAACTGCCAAATGGGAATATGCTTTTTGGCACCATAAAAAATGGAATTTATATCACGGATAATTTCGGTAAAATCCTATTCAACATCAACAAAGAAACCGGACTTATAAACAATACTGTATTGGGACAATTTGTGTCCGAAAACAATGAACTTTGGCTGGGATTGGATAACGGAATTGCCTTTGTTGATTTGAATACGCCCAATTATTTTTACAATGATATTTCTGGCAAGCTAGGCGCTGTTTATGATATCATCAGTTATAAAAACACCATTTATATTGGCAGCAATACCGGTTTGTATTTTATTGACGCTGAAGGCAAATTACAATTTATTGAAGGTTCTCAAGGGCAGGTTTGGGATTTAAAAGAAATAGACGGCGATTTGTTTTGCGGACATAATAACGGCACTTATTTGGTAAAGAACAACACCTTAAAACTTATTTCGGGCTATACCGGTGGCTGGGTAATCAATAAAGTGCCGGAACAAAAAAACACTTACGTTCAGGGAACTTATGCCGGTTTGGTGAGCTTTAAAAAAATAAATGGAGAATGGCAGGTAAAACATTTGGGGAAAACCACCATCCCTGCACGATTTCTAGTTTTTGAAGATGAACAAACTGCTTGGATATCACACGCAAACAAAGGTTTGTACCGCGTTAAGTTTGATAAAAATTATGAGACAATTACTGAAATTAAAGATTACAATAAAAAAGGGCTCTGGTCCGATTATTTTGTGCGAATTTACAAACTCAAAAACACCATTGCTTTTCACACCATAAAAGGCTGGCAAAATTATGAAACACTCATAGACAGCATTGTTCCCTACACTTTATTAAATGAAAAAATTGGCAAACAAGGATATATCATTTCCGAAGAAAACATTCCAGAAATTGCCTATAAAACAGAAAATTCCATCACTTTTGGTTCCTTTTTAAGTGAGTCAGAAAACATTTTAATTCCGAATAAGTACTTCAAAAAAAGACTCATAACCGGTTATGAAAATATTTCTAAAATTAACGATTCAACTTTTGCCCTTAATTTATATGATGGATTTATGTTTATTGATGCAGCCAAATTTTCAATAAAAGAAACCTTAAAAAAACCAACACTTGCTAAAATAATCATTAACAACCAAGCCATAGCGATTGATACAACCGAAATTTCACTCCCATTTCGAAACAATTCCATTGTCATAACAGTAAGTTCCCCGTTTTCCAAAGACCATAGTTTTGAGTATAAACTTTCAAGTCTGCATTTAAATCCGCCCTGGACTGAGTCTAAAAACGGTATTATGGAATTTGCGAATCTTTCTGACGGAACTTATCATTTAGCCATAAGAACCGTTGGTTACAACAAGGAAAAATCGCCTGTTTTATCTTTGGAATTTACCGTTTTGTCACCTTGGTATAAAGGTACCTTAGGATTTATTATTTATGCCTTTATATTTATTATTGCTTCAGCTGTTATTTATTTTCTTTATAAAAAGAAGATTAGGAAAGAACAAAAGCTGCTTAAATTGATGTTTGAAGAAGCGCAGAAAAAATTATTGGAGGAACGAAAACAAGAAAATGAAAAAGAAATTATTAGGCTAAAAAATGAATCCCTTAAAAATGAAATAAAACTTAAAAGCAAACAGTTGGCGAATACCGCGATGACTTTGGTTAAGAAAAATGAAACATTGTTGCATTTAAAAGACGAATTGCTTTCCAATAAAAATAATTTTACCAATCAGTATTCCTTTAAAAAATTCATAAAACAAATAGACAATTCCATTGAACATGTTGACGGCTGGGAGCTCTTTGAATATAACTTCAACCAAGTCCATGAAGAATTTTTTAATCAATTAAAAGCCAGCTTTCCAACTTTAACGCACAAAGATTTGAAAATTTGTGCCTATTTAAGAATGAATATGAGCAGCAAGGAAATTGCGCCGTTACTTAACATCTCCATTAGAGGCGTTGAAACAAACCGATATCGGTTAAAAATGAAACTTGGCATCACAAAAGAAGGCAGTCTTCGCGGTTTTTTACAAAATTTTAATTAATATCACCGCATTTTCTTATAATAATAACAACATAAAACTACGTCATTACTACTTCATTTTATAATATTCGCATCGCTTTTTACTTAAAAAATAACGCACTCTACAATACGTCTATCAGAAAAAAGTAGTTTTTTAAATTCCTATGACGTAACTAAAGTGTATAGCTGTTTATAAAAAGGGTGCATAAACTTATTAACTTTAACAATTACTTAACATTAAATTAATTTAAATGAAAACAAAAATAATTTATGCCTTATTATTCCTTCCTTTCTTAATTTTTGCTCAGGAAAGAACTGTTTCAGGTAAAGTTACTTCATCAGATGGAGTGCCAATTCCTTCGGTAAATGTTTTAATAAAAAATACCGCTAAAGGAGTTATAAGTGATTTCGACGGAAATTATAGCATTGCCGCCAAACTAAATGATGTCTTGGTATTTAGCTACGTTGGGATGAAACCTAAAGAAATTATAGTTGGAGCGGCTAACATTATTAATGTACTGCTTGAAGACAGCGCGGAAAGTTTGGAGGAAGTTGTGGTTATAGGATATGGTAAAATGAATGTTAAAGATTTAACCTCTTCCATAACAACTATTAAGGCTGAAGAAATTTCAAAAACACCCACTGGTTCAGCTATGCAATCTTTACAGGGTAAAGTTGCAGGTTTACAGGTTGTGAGCGTTGGTAGCCCCGGTGATAGCCCAACAATTCGTGTACGCGGTATTGGCTCTTATCCAGGAAGCGGAAGCACAGCGCCTCTATATGTGGTTGATGGAATGTTTTTTGACAATATTGATTTTTTAAACACTTCCGACATTACATCCATTTCTGTTTTAAAAGATGCTTCTGCGGCAGCAATTTATGGTGTTAAAGCTGCAAATGGGGTGGTATTGATAGAAACCAAATCTGGAGGTTTTAACAAAAAAACTGAAATTGTGTATGATGGTTATTCCGGCGTGCAGATTGCCCAAAATGTTTTAAAAATGGCAAATGCAGAACAGTTTACAACAATGGCTTTAGAATCTGGATCTGCCGCCGACGTAAGTTTTATTGCAAATGCAATGCAACGATATGGCAGAAGCAGAATAAATCCAAACGTGCCAGACGTAAATACAGATTGGTATAAAGAAATTCTTCGCCCAGCCTCCATACAAAATCATAGTATCAGCATTTCTGGCGGAAGCGAAAAAGCGACTTATGCAATTGGCACAAATTATTTTACCCAAGAAGGTATCTTAGACACCAAAAATGAATATGAACGTTTTAATCTTCGCTCAAAAATAGATTTTAAAGCAACTGATTGGCTTACTGTAGGAGGAAATATGATATTAAGTAACGCCACAAAGTACAGCCCTGAATCAAGTGCCTGGAATCAGGCCTATTTTGCCGTACCAATATTGCCAATTTACGACGAAGCCAATACAGCGGCATGGCCAATAAATTATGCCAGTGCCCAAAGCATCGGATATCGAAATGGCCAAAACCCTTTTCCTGCATTAGAATTCAATAACAATAGATTAAAAAACAGAAAAATTTTAGCCAACTTTTACATGGAATTCAACTTGATTCCTAAAAAGTTAACCTTTAAAACAACTTATAACCACAGTTTCGCTTCTTTAGACTCAAGAAATGTAGAACTGCCATACTATATTACCGTTGGATTTCAAAGACCTATCTCCTCAGTTACAAAAAGATTTGAAACTTTTTCTAACCAAATTTGGGATAACGTGCTAACCTACACCAATAGTTTTGGAAAACATAACTTAACCGCAATGGCAGGGGCATCATATAGAGATGACGCTTGGGATATGCTAACCGCAAGAGGCGAAGAAATTCCATCAATAGATCAAGAGGTTGCTTGGTATATAAGCCAAGCAGGAACAATTAATGTTGAAAGCGTAAGAGATGACGGAAGCAGACAATATGGACTTTCCTATTTTGGAAGGGTAGCTTATAATTTCAATGACAAATACTTGTTATATGGAACTTTAAGAGCGGATGGTTCTTCAAAATATCAAGAAAAATGGGGGTATTTTCCTACAATTGGTGCAGGATGGGTTCTTTCAGAAGAAAGTTTTATGAAAGATAACGGTATGTTTGATTATTTAAAATTACGTGCAAGTTGGGGCCAGCTTGGAAATAGCAATGTTCCGGCAAGCGATGGCGCAAACACAACCAGTGTGGTTGACACCGCAATTGATGGTGTGCTTGTTTCTGGAACCGTGGCTTCAAGTACTTTTTCTTCTTTGAAATGGGAACTTACCGAAGAAATAAATGTTGGGATTACCTCAAGATTGTTTGACGACAGACTGTCTGTTGATGCTGACTATTTTATTCGTGATACCAAAGAAGCCGTGATACCTGTTGGATTTCCTTTAGTTGCAGGAACCGTAAATAAAAGTGTAGGCTCTATAAGAAACTCCGGGTTTGAACTTGCCTTGAATTGGAACAGTAACGTAACAGATGATTTTAGATATACTGTTGGCGCAAACATTTCAACCTTAAAAAATGAAGTCCTTGACCTATATGGACAGGAATATATTGATGGCGGTTCCGCTGAATTCCGTCAAAGATCTTATGTTGGTGAACCTTTACTTGCCTTTTATGGGCGTGAAGTAATTGGTGTATATCAAAATGCAGCCCAAGTTCAGGCTGACCCTGCCGCTGTTGCAAATGGATTGGTTCCTGGAGATTTAATCTATAAAGATCAAAATGGGGATGGATTAATTGATGACGGTGACCGTGTAATATTAGGCTCCTTTCTGCCATCATTTATGTACGGCATGAACCTTGGTTTTACCTATAAAAACTTTGAATTTTCAACAAGTATGATGGGACAAACAGGAAATAAAATTTTAAACCGTAAACGTGGCGAATTAATTTGGACATCAGACGGAAATATAGATGCTGACCTTGCAATTAACCGTTGGCACGGTGAAGGAACCTCCAATTCCTACCCATCATCAGCCGGATTAAGAAAAGGATGGAACCAAAAAATGAGTGATTTCTTTGTTGAAGACGGCTCATTTTTTAGAGTGCAAAACATTCAGTTGGCTTATAACATTAAAAAAGGAAATCAGCTCTTTGGCGCTCAAATGCCCGACATAAGGCTTTCTTTAACTGCTGAGCGTCCTTTTACTTCTTTTAGCTACAACGGCTTCAATCCTGAGGTATCAGATGGTATAGATACACAAACATATCCAATTCCTGCAGTTTATACGCTAGGGGTGAATATTAAAATTTAAAAATTAAAAAATATCATTATGAAATTTATAAATAATTTTACAAAACTCGCATCCATAGCTATCGCGCTATTGTTTGCATCTGCCTGTAATGACAATTTAGATGAACTGCCGGAAAACAGATCATTTACCGGAGATATAGATTATACCGTTTCATCTGACATGATTTTACCGCTAATTGGTGCCTATTCAGAATTTCAGTCTAGAGGCTGGGAAGAATTTCCGCTTATCGCTGTTAGGGGTGATGATGTGAATGCAGGAGGACTTGGAGACCAACAAGATTATGCAGAAACAGATAAATTTAAGTACAATAAGGATTATTGGATGTACAATTCTGTTTGGCAAAACTATTATGGAGATGTTTTAGTGATGCACTCAACTATGGAACAAGTTGAATTATATAAACAAAATGGAGGTAATGCAACGCTAGCAAACCAATACATTGCAGAAGCAAAAACACTGCGCGGATTTTTATTATTTCAACTGTCTCGGGTTTGGGGAGATGTATTCATAACAACAAGTTCAGATCCTTCAGACTTATTGGTAGCAAACGTTTCCTCTAAAGATGAAATAATGCAGCATATTTCAGATCAAATGGACGAGGCTATTCCTTTATTGCCTGATATGAACCCAAACCAACGTACAGACATTAAAGGAGGCGTAACAAAATACACCGCCTTGGCAATAAAAGCTTTGGCAAACTTGGAACTAAAAAATTATCCAAAAGTTGCCGAAGCCACGTCACAAATTATTGCCTCCGGAAAATTTAATTTGGAGGCCGATTTCTACGAGCTTTTTAAATTAGACGGAAAACTGAATGATGAAAATTTGCTTGAGTTTCAATATTCCGATTTCGGACAGGGAGCGGGAAGCACTAAAAGTTATCTTTTTGCCTTCTTTGGCCCCGAAAACTGGACTCCTAGCGTTACTGGCGCAAGCAGCGGATGGGGATTTTATGAGCCTAGTTTAAAATATATTAAATTTATGTTGAGCAGAGGAGAAACAGTTCGTTTAGAAACTAGCGTATTATTTACAAATAGAGGTATTGCTGAAATAAAATCGGATCCTAATTATGCAACATTGCCTAGTTGGATTTCAAATACCACAAGAGATGGTGACAGAATAAACGATTATGCACGAGCGATGTTTGCAAGCGGGAAACATTATTTGCCATCAAACCAACTTACGACAGGCAGAACAGATTATGGAACCAATAAAAATTTTACCTGTATTCGATATGCTGAAATATTATTGATGCATGCCGAAGCATTGACAAATGGTGCCGCAGGTACTGGAATGACGGCAGACCAGGCTGTTAATGCAGTAAGATCAAGAGCTGGCTTAACGCCACTAACAGGAGTTTCAAACGCACAAGTTATGGACGAAAAATTTGCTGAATTGGCCATGGAATGGGGTACTCGTTATTATGACTTGGTACGACTTGGAAACTATAGTGCGCTTAGTTATGACGGAAGAACTTTTACGGAAAGTAAAATTTATCTTCCTTATCCTCAAGCGCAAGTTGATAAATTACCAATTTTACGAAGTAATTAATAGAATCTGAATATTAAAAACACAAACGAAATGAAAATATTAAAAAATATCTTTATTGGAATACTGACAGTCGTTTTTGCAATTTCATGTAACGACGGGATAGACGATATTACTCCAGTAAGTCCAGGGGCAGATGAATCCGCCCCTGTAATTAAGGTTAATTATCCTTTGGAAGGCACTAAAATTCAGGTGACAGATATTGTGACTTCCATAAATATTAAATTTGAAGTCATAGACGATATTGAACTTGGCTCAATTACAGTGTTTCTGGATGATGTAAAGATTGTAACCTACTCCAGTTTTAAAGATTACCGCCGTGCGGTAGAAGAGTATCTTTACGAGAACCTTACTAACGGTGAGCATGTATTAAAAATTACAGCAACCGACCTTCAAGGAAAAACAACAACCAAACTCGTCAACTTTATGAAAGTTTCACCGTACACCACCAAATACGACGGAGAAATACTTTATATGCCTTTTGATGGCGATTATTTAGATTTAATAAGTCTTAAAAGCGCCACAGTTGTTGGTACTCCCGGTTATGCCGGAGAAAGTGTGTTGGGGTTAAACGCCTTTGCGGGTGCAACTGATTCTTATTTGAAATTTCCAATGAATGATCTTAAAAATAATGATTTTAGCGCCTCTTTCTGGTATAAAGTAAAAGCAACACCAGACAGGGCAGGAATTTTAGTTGTCGGAAACAATGTCCCTGAAAATCGCAACCAAGGATTTAGGTTGTTTAGGGAAGGAAATGCCACAGGGCAAAGAATAAAACTAAATGTTGGCACGGGAACAGGCGAAAGCTGGAATGACGGCGGCGTTATTGATGTCACTGCCGGTGAATGGGTACATGTTGCATTTACAATTTCCCAAACAAAAAGCACCATCTATATAAATGGAATAGAAATGTTATCTGCTGCCATGTCTGCAGGAATTGATTGGACAGGTTGTGAAACCTTAACCATTGGTGCCGGAGGGGAAACTTTCAGTTACTGGGGTCACAAGTCCGATTTAAGTTATATGGATGAATTGCGTATTTTCAGCAAAGCACTTACAGAAACAGAAATTCAAAACGTGATTACAGATGATTCTGGAAGCGTATTCTCTTACACGCCAAAATATGACGGGGAAACATTTTATATGCCTTTTGACGGAACAAATACAGAACTTGTTAGCGGTACAGAGCCTACAGTTGTTGGAACACCCGGTTTTGCAGGCCAAAGCGTCTTAGGCATCAGTGCTTATGCGGGAGCAACAGGCTCAAACCTAACGTTCCCAATTAGTGGATTATTTGGAAATGAATTTAGTGGGGCTTTTTGGTATAAAGTAAATGCAACACCAGACAGGGCAGGAATTTTAGTTGTGGGAAACAATGTTCCCGAAAATCGCAACCAAGGATTTAGATTGTTTAGGGAAGGAAGCGGCACTGAACAAAGAATAAAAATAAATGTAGGAACAGGCACTGGTGAAAGCTGGAATGATGGCGGCGTAATTAATGTTTCTGCCGGCGAATGGGTTCACATTGCCTTTACAGTTTCCCAAACAAAAAGCACCATCTATTTTAACGGCGTAGAAAAACTATCCTCCACACTTTCAGCAGGTGTCGATTGGTTAGGCTGTGAAACTTTAACCATTGGTGCCGGAGGGGAAACCTTTAGTTATTGGAACCATTTATCTGATTTAAGTTTTATGGATGAATTACGTTTGTTTAACAAAGCACTTACTCCAGAAGAAATTCAAGCCATTATGAATGAGTAATGGTTGGTTGAAAAAATAGGGATATTGTATTTCCAATAAAAGGTTGGTCTTTTTTGGAAATACAATTTTCTTTATAAAAAAAATAATTTTTGTTGGCATTTATCTTTAGTTGAATTCTCCATTGAATACAACTAAAAATAAAAAAGGAGTAAATAATTTATGAAATTTTCAAAAACCATAATTGCAGGTATTGCATTTGTTTTGGCGTGCGGTATCGGTTGCAACGCAAAAATAAATAATGTCCCCGTTTATAAAAATCCAGAACCTATTTCAGATGAAGAGCTCTTAACGTTAGTTCAAAAACAAACCTTTAATTATTTTTGGGAGGGCGCTGAACCAAATTCCGGAATGGGGCGCGAACGCATCCATTTAGACAATATTTACCCTTTTAACGATAAAGATATTGTAACCACTGGAGGGTCTGGTTTTGGCTTAATGGCGATATTGGTGGGCGTTGAAAGAAATTTTATAGCACGTGAAGATGCCCTTGACCGATTTGTGAAGATTGTCGATTTTCTTGAAAAAGCGGATAGATTTCACGGTGCCTGGCCACATTGGTTAAATGGCAAAACAGGAAAAATTCAACCTTTTAGCAAAAAAGACACAGGAGGGGATTTAGTTGAAACCGCATTTTTAGTTCAAGGCTTATTAACTGTTTCAGAATACTTTAAAAATGGAAATGACCAAGAAAAAAAATTGGTTGGCAAAATCGATAAACTTTGGCGTGAAGTAGAATGGAATTGGTACACAAAAAACGGTGAAGATGTTTTATACTGGCATTGGTCGCCCACAGATGGCTGGGATATGAATTTCCCCGTTGGCGGTTATAATGAATGCCTAATTATGTATGTGCTCGCTGCTTCATCGCCAACCTATCCAATTAACAAAAGCGTATATGATAAGGGCTGGGCATTAAACGGAAATATAGTTTCTAATGACATCTATTATGGAGAAGAATTGGTCTTAAATTATTTTGAAGACAATGAAGCCCCAATCGGACCATTATTTTGGGCACATTACTCCTATTTGGGGTTGAACCCAAATGGCCTTTCAGATCAATATGCCGATTACTGGAAACTTACCCAAAACCAAGCAAAAATTCATTATAAATACGCTGTTGACAATCCCGACAAACATTTGGGTTATGGAGAAAATGTTTGGGGCTTAACTTCAAGTTATTCCATGAAAGGATATGATGGACACAGACCGGGAAATGACCTAGGTGTAATTTCCCCTACGGCGGCATTGTCTTCTTTTCCATATACGCCAAAGGAAAGCATGAAAATGTTAAAGTATCTTTATAAAGATGCAGACACTTTAGTGGGGAAATATGGTCCGTATGATGCTTTTAGCATTGAACATAAATGGTATTTACCAAGATATTTGGCCATAGACCAAGGCCCAATACCGGTAATGATTGAAAACTACCGCACAGGTTTGTTATGGAATTTATTTATGAAAAATACAGATGTAATAAATGGTTTAACGAAACTCCGTTTTAAAAGTTCCGTTTATAAAATTAATGACAATGAATAAACAAAAAATATTTTTACTTTTTTTATCGCTCGTGATTTTTTCCTGTTCCGATGACAATTATAAATACACAGAAATTAATTTTCCGAATGATTTATCTGATGATGAACCAGTTTTAAGTGACACAGAATTGTTGGACTTAACCCAAAAAGAAACATTCAAATACTTTTGGAATTTCGCAGAATCTAATTCCGGTGCAGCAAAAGAACGGTACCACCCCACCAATCCAACTTTAAATGAACATGTGGTCACCACAGGAGGAACAGGTTTTGGTTTAATGAGTATTTTAGTGGGAATCGAAAGAGGTTTTATCACTAAAGATGAAGGCTACAACCGGTTGAGCAAAATATTGGCGTTTTTTGAAAACGCAGATCGCTTTCACGGTGCTTGGCCCCATTGGATTGAAGGCACAAACGGAAAAGTAATTCCATTTAGCCCAGATGACAATGGCGGGGATCTTGTGGAAACAGCCTTTTTTGTTCAAGGGCTCATTTGTGTAAAAGAATATTTTAAAAATGGCAATACCAACGAAAAGGCTTTGGCAAATAAAGCGGATGTGCTTTGGAAAGGTGTGGAATGGAATTGGTACACCCAAAATCAAAATACGCTTTACTGGCATTGGAGCCCTAATTATGCTTTCACCAAAAATTTTAAATTAAAAGGCTACAATGAGGTGTTAATTGCCTATGTTATGGCAGCTTCATCGCCAGATTTTGGAATTTCTAAAGAGGTTTATTCCAATGGATGGGCTTCAAACGGGGGAATAAAATCGGCAAACGTAAAATATAATTTCCCCCTTTTGGTAAACCATGAAGGATCCGCGGAATATGGCGGACCACTTTTTTGGGCACACTACTCCTATTTAGGATTAAACCCCAAAGGCCTTACCGACGAGTATGTGAATTATTGGAATGTGAACACAAATCATTCGAAAATAAATTACAATTATTGTGTTGAAAATCCATTAAAATATAAAGATTACGGGGCAGATTGCTGGGGTCTTACCGCAAGTTATTCACGAAATGCTGATGGCAGTATCGGTTATTCCGCCCATAAACCAGGCAATGATTTGGGAGTGATTTCGCCCACGGCGGCACTAAGTTCCATGCCATATACCCCAACTGAATCGTTAAAAGCACTTAGATATTTTTACAAGAATAAAGACAAACTGCTTGGCCCGGCCGGTTTTTACGATGCTTTTAGTCCGCATTATAACTTTTGGGTGGCAAATGCCTATTTGGCCATTGACCAAGGCCCAATTATAATTATGATTGAAAATTACAGGACAGGGCTTCTTTGGAAATTGTTTATGCAAAACACCGATGTGCAAAATGGCTTAACAAAATTAAATTTTAAGTATGAAATATAAAAAAACATTTCTTCGCTTAAGCATGTTTTTAGTCTTTGTATATGCCAATGCACAAAATTCAGAAATTTCTTTATTTGAAAAAAAACAATTTATTCAAAATAATGACACTTTGAATTACCGAATTTTATATCCAATAAATTTTTCAAAAGAAAAACAATATCCGGCAGTGTTATTTTTACATGGTTCAGGAGAACGCGGAAACGACAATTCTTCCCAGCTTATTCATGGAAGTTCGCTTTTTTTAGCAGCTGACAATCAGGCGCAATTTCCGGCAATTATCCTATTTCCCCAATGCCCTGAAAATGATTACTGGGCAAACGTAACAGTTGACAGGACAACGCAGCCTATTTCATTAAAATTTTCAAACGGAGATGAACCCACAAAATCTTTAGGATTGACAATGACGTTGATGGACATTTTATTAAATGAGCCTTATGTGGAAAAGAACCAATTGTATGTTATGGGTCTTTCCATGGGAGGAATGGGCGCATTTGAAATTTTAGCCAGAAAACCGGCCATGTTTGCTGCCGCAATTCCAATTTGCGGAGGCGGAAACCCTGAAACAGCCGTAAATTATGCTACCAACACCGCCCTGTGGATTTTTCACGGCGCAAAGGATGATGTGGTAAATCCGTTATTATCCATAGAAATGGTTACAGGTATTTTGAAAGCCGGCGGAAAACCAAGTTTCACTTTATATGATAAAGACAATCACAACAGTTGGGATTCTGCTTTTGCCGAACCTCAATTATTGCCTTGGTTGTTTTCAAAAAATAAAAAATAAAAATGAAGAAATTAATAGTAACAAATAGTATAATTGCTTGTTTCATAATACTTCAGCTGGCATCATGCTCTTCTGAAAAAAATAAAACCGCCAACAATAATATTTCGCCTTACGACGCTAAAGTTGATTCTATCTTGAATTTAATGACTATAGATGAAAAAATAGGGCAATTAAACTTGCCGTCCGCAGGTGATATAACCACAGGGCAAACACAAAGCTCTGATATTGCAAAAAAAATTGAGGAAGGAAAAGTAGGCGGATTATTTAATATAAAAACTGCAAAAAAGATAAGGGAAGTCCAAAAAATTGCTGTTGAAAAAAGCCGCTTAAAAATTCCCTTAATTTTTGGGATGGATGTAATTCACGGGTATGAAACCACTTTCCCAATACCATTGGGTTTATCAAGCTCCTGGGATATGGAAATGATAGAAAAAACTGCACGTATAGCAGCCATTGAAGCAAGTGCCGACGGCATTAACTGGACATTTTCCCCGATGGTTGATATTTCAAGAGACCCACGCTGGGGACGTGTTTCAGAAGGTTCAGGAGAAGATCCGTATTTAGGTGGCGAAATTGCAAAAGCAATGGTTCATGGATACCAAGGAGACGACTTAACATCAAACAATACAATTATGTCCTGCGTAAAGCATTTTGCATTGTATGGAGCTTCAGAAGCCGGAAGAGACTATAATACCGTTGACATGAGCAAAGTGAGGATGTATAACGAATATTTACCACCATATAAGGCCGCCATAGACGCAGGAGTTGGTTCTGTTATGGCTTCTTTTAATGAAATTGACGGGATTCCGGCAACAGGAAATAAATGGCTACTAACAGACCTTTTAAGAAATCAATGGAAATTTAATGGATTTGTTGTTACGGATTATACAGGAATCAATGAAATGATGGAACATGGAATGGGTGATTTGAAAGCGAGTTCTGCTTTGGCGCTAAATGCTGGAGTTGATATGGATATGGTTGGGGAAGGGTTTTTGACTACCTTAAAAAAATCGGTGGAAGAAGGCCTGGTGCCCATAGAACAATTAAACCTTGCCGTAAAAAGAATTTTAAAAGCCAAATATGAATTGGGATTATTTAAAGACCCTTATAAATATTGTGATGAAAATAGGGCTAAAACAGAAATTTTTACTGATGAAAACAGAATTTTTGCAAGGCAAGTAGGCGCACAATCCATGGTTTTGTTAAAAAATGACGATAATTTATTGCCGTTAAAAAAATCTGGAACCATTGCCTTAATTGGGCCATTGGCAAACACAAAAGAAAATATGGCTGGCACCTGGAGCGTTGCTACCAAGCAAGATAAATCAAATGCATTTCTTGATGGAATTAAAACCGTTGTTGGAGAAAAAGCCACCATACTTTATGCAAAAGGAAGTAATTTAGATGAGGATGAGGAATTTGAAAAAAGGGCAACCATGTTTGGAAAAGAAATTTTTAGGGACAATCGCACCAAAGAAGAATTAATTTCAGAAGCCTTGAAAGTTGCTGCGAAAGCTGATGTCATTGTGGCGGCGTTGGGTGAATCGGCTGAAATGAGCGGAGAAAGCAGCAGCAGAACAAACATTGAAATTCCCCAAACACAAAAAGACCTGTTAAAGGCCTTATTAAAAACGGGAAAACCTGTTGTTTTGGTTTTATTTACAGGAAGACCCTTGGTGTTGGTGGAAGAAAACAATACAGTGCCTGCCATATTAAATGTTTGGTTTCCGGGAAGTGAAGCCGGCTTGGCGATTTCAGATGTTTTATTTGGAGATGTAAATCCCTCAGGTAAATTAACCGCAACTTTTCCAAGAAGCGTTGGGCAAATTCCAATTTTTTACAACCATAAAAATACAGGAAGACCTTTAGATAAAACAAAAACCGATAATTGTGAATTCGAAAAATTTCGCTCTAATTATTTAGACGAATGCAATACACCCCTATTTCCCTTTGGATATGGATTGAGCTACACAACTTTCAATTACGGAAAAATTGTAATTTCTTCAGATAAAATGAAGGTTGCCGACAAGATAAAAGTTTCTGTCGACGTAAGCAATACAGGAAATTATGACGGTAAAGAAGTAGTTCAGCTCTATATTAGGGATTTGGTGGGCTCCGTTACAAGGCCGGTAAAAGAATTAAAAGGGTTTCAAAAAATATTCCTTAAAAAAGGGGAAACAAAAACAGTGACATTCACCCTGTCAATTGAAGATATGAAATTTTACGACTATAATTTAAATTTTGTGGCCGAACCTGGCGAGTTCGAAGTTTTTGTAGGGGGAAATTCAACTGTAAATAACAAAGTAAATTTTAAATTGATTAAATAAGTTGGTTACTTAAGTAATTACCCTTCGGTATTGTTATTGAGGGGTTTTTATTTTAACATTAATTTAAGTATCTTCAACACCCGCATCAACTCTAAAAATCTATACCATGAAACAATTTTTTCCCATACTGCTTATTTTTGCCATAAATGTGCTTCATTCCCAAAACATACAATCACCCTCTAAAAACATTGAATTGCAATTTTCTGTTTCTGCCGACGGAAAACCTGCTTACGCTGTAAATTATAAAGGAAAAACTATTGTAAAGCAAAGCAATTTAGGAATGCAACTTAAAGAAATGCCCGCTTTAGAAAGTGGTTTTTCTCTGGTTAATTCCGAAACAAAATCGGTAGATGAACCTTGGGAGCCAGTTCTTGGTGAAGTTGCCGTAATTCAAAACAAATACAACCAAATCACTTATTTTTTAGACCAAAAAGAGACAGGCCGAAAAATGAATGTTGTTTTCAAAGTTTATGATGAAGGCATTGCTTTCCGTTATGAATTTCCACGCCAGGAAAAGTTAAATTATTTTATTATTTCCGATGAAAAAACACAGTTTAATTTAACGGGAAACCATAAAGCGTTTTGGATTCCCGGTGATTTTGACAGTCAGGAATATGTTTATAACGAAACAAAACTTTCTGAAATAGACAACTCCAAGTTAGATATGGACAATGGTGTTGCGCTAAAAACCATTAAAGATAACTACCGTGTGCAATCACCTTTAATGATGAAATCTGCCGATGGCATTTACATCAATATTTTTGAGGCGGCAGTGGTAAATTACCCAGTGATGCACTTGAGTGTTTCTCCAAATGAATTCAAATTTTCTTCCGTTTTAGTCCCAAATGCAATTGGGGATAAAGTCTATTTGCAAACACCTGCCATTTCGCCTTGGAGAACCATTATGATTAGCGATGATGCACGTGATATTGTGGCTTCAAAATTGATTTTAAACTTAAATGAACCTTGTAAAATTGAAGATACCTCATTTATAAAACCAATGAAATATGTTGGAATTTGGTGGGAAATGCACGTTGGCAAAGCCACTTGGGATTATACCGGGACACAAACCGCATCTACTGCCCAAAATAACGACCTAAAACCTGCGGTAAAACATGGCGCAACCACAGAAAACACCAAACGATACATCGATTTTGCGGCCAAACATGGCTTTGATGGCGTTCTTGTGGAAGGGTGGAATGTTGGCTGGGAAGATTGGTTTGGATTTGGGAAGGAATACGTTTTTGATTTTATAACGCCGTATCCCGATTTCGATATTCAAGAAATTGCCGATTATGCCAAAGCAAAAGGCGTAAAAATGATTATGCACCACGAAACTTCAGGGTCTGTTGCCAATTATGAAAGACACCTTGACAGGGCATTAAATTTAATGGAAAAATATGGTTATCCCGCAGCAAAATCAGGGTATGTGGGAAAAATAATCCCTCGTGGCGAATATCATGACGGGCAAACCATGGTCAATCATTACAATTTTGTGGCGCAAAGATTTGCCGATTACAAAATGATGATAAACTCACACGAAAGTTCCCGCCCAACAGGTTATGGCAGAACGTATCCAAATTACCTCGCTGCAGAAGCTGCCCGCGGCAATGAATTTAACGCTTGGAGCACCGGAAATCCTCCAATGCATGAAACTATTTTACCATTTACAAGGTTACTTGGCGGACCAATGGATTATACGCCGGGAATTTTTGAAATTAAAATGAATATTTATGACCCTTCTAAAAAAGAACAGGTGCACACCACTTTGGCAAAACAATTGGCCTTATTTGTAACGATGTATTCACCTATGCAAATGGCCGCCGATTTACCGGAAAATTATGAAAAATATCCAGATGCATTCCAATTTATAAAAGACGTGGCCGTAGATTGGCAAGATTCTAAATATCTTGAAGCCGAACCTGGAGATTACATAACCGTAGCCCGAAAAGAAAAAAATGGAGAGCGTTGGTTTCTTGGCGCCATAACCGATGAAAATGCACGTAAAACTGAGATAAAATTGGATTTTCTTTCTCCAAACAAAAAATACAAAGCGATAATTTATCAAGACAGTAAAACTGCCGATTGGAAAAATAATCCAATTAGTTATGAAATAAAAACCATTGAAGTTAGCAGCAAATCCATTTTAAAATTAAATTTAAAAAATGGAGGCGGAACCGCAGTGAGTTTTGAGTTGAAATAATTTTAGATTAAAACTAAGTTGCGTGAGGGATAGAGGCGATATCCCGCGCTTTTTTTAGCGTGGATAAAGCCGATAGCCCGACCCGAAGTTTTTACGAAGGGGCACGCCCAAATAATTAAAAATAAAATGAAAAATATTCTTTTTTTACTGTTTACTTTAATTGTGACACAAAGCATTGCGCAACAAAAAACGTATTGCAACCCCATAAATATTGATTATGGCTACACGCCATTTGAAGTGTTTTCAACCCAAGGAAAGCATCGTGCAACAGCCGATCCGGTGATGGTAAACTTCAAGGGCAACTATTTTTTATTTTCAACAAACCAGGAAGGATACTGGTGGAGCGACAATATGCTGAATTGGAATTTTGTGTACCGAAAATTTTTATTGGACAATAAATATACGCACGACCTAAATGCGCCTGGCGTTTTTGCCATGAAAGATACCCTGTATGTTTATGGCTCTACGCACGAAAAGGATTTTCCTATTTGGAAAAGCGCAAATCCAACCAAAGACGATTGGAAAATTGCCGTTGACACCCTAAAAGTTGGCGCTTGGGATCCGGGTTTTTTGTATGATGAGGAATTGGACAAACTATTTCTTTATTGGGGTTCAAGCAATGAATTTCCGTTATTGGGGACAGAATTAAACACAAAAACACTGCAATCGGATGGGCTTGTAAAGCCTTTAATTTCGTTACATCCGCAAGACCACGGCTGGGAGCGTTTTGGAGAATTTAATGACAATACTTTTTTACAGCCTTTTATGGAAGGCGCTTGGGTAACCAAATATAACAATAAATATTATTTACAATATGGCGCGCCCGCAACAGAGTTTAGCGGCTATGCCGATGGCGTTTACGTAAGCGATAAACCTTTAGAGGGCTTTTCCTATCAATCACACAATCCTTTTGCTTATAAACCCGGCGGATTTGCACGTGGATCGGGCCATGGGGCAACCTATCAAGATAATTTTGGGAATTGGTGGCATACTTCAACCATAATTTTAGGCCAGAAAAATAACTTTGAACGCCGTATAGGAATATGGCCGGCGGGATTTGATAAAGAGGATGTTATGTTTTGTAACACCGCTTATGGCGATTATCCAACTTATTTGCCTGAATTTGCCAAAGAAAAAGATTTTTCGAAAGGGCTATTCATAGGTTGGATGTTATTGAATTACAACAAACCCGTTCAAGTTTCCTCAACTCTTGGCGGAAATCAAGCAAATTATGCCGTTGATGAAGACATGAGGACCTATTGGAGCGCAAAATCGGGCGAAAAAGGCGAATGGTTTCAAACCGATTTAGGGGAAGTTTCTGCCATAAATGCCATTCAAATTAATTTTGCCGACCAAGATGTGGAATTTAGGGGAAAAACATTGGGCAAATTTCATCAGTATAAAATTCTAATGTCAAATGACGGAAAAAAGTGGACGACTTTGGTTGACAAAAGCAAAAACAAAACCGATGTTCCTCACGATTATATTGAGTTGGAAAAACCCGCAAAAGCACGTTATTTAAAATTGGAAAACATCGCTATGCCAACAGGAAAATTTGCCTTGAGCGGATTTAGGGTTTTTGGAAAAGGCGGCGGAAAAGCGCCAGAGGAAGTTCAAAAATTTATGGTGCTTCGCGCCGATCCTAAAAAATATGGAGAAAGAAGAAGCTCCTGGATTCGTTGGCAACAAAATCCAGATGCTGATGGTTATGTAATTTATTTCGGGAAATCGCCCGATAAATTGTACGGCAGCATTATGGTTTATGGCAAAAATGATTATTTCTTTACGGGAATGGATAGAACCGACACCTATTATTTCCAAATTGAAGCCTTTAACAACAATGGCATTTCAAATAAAACACCCATTACAGTATCTGAATAAACCGCTTATCAATTCATAATGTTTTGATTGACTATATCGCTTCATTTTAATAAAAAACCGTAAAAGCCACAATTTAGTCTTTACGGTTTTTTATTATTTATTCATTTATTACAAGATAAATTCTCAATTTTTGCAACAATTGTGGCAATTTCTGTTTTCGAGTACACTACGCATTTTCCTCCAATATTAAACCAATTTCCCATTATTAATTACTCATTATATGATAAATATCATAATAATATCAACACCTAAAAGCCAATTTGTTTAACAATACCATAATATAAAGTGCCTTTATAGCAAATTATTTAAATTATTTTTAATAAATTTGCATCAGAAATAGCGTTGAAAATTATTTCCGAATTTTAACGTATTTCTTCTTATAAAGTTTAACAATTTTGAATTAGAATATGTTTAAAATAATCGAAAAAAAATTTCTTTCAGAAAATGTGGCAAGATTGGTTATTGAAGCCCCATATATTGCAAAAAGTCGCAGAGCTGGACATTTTATCATCTTAAGAATTGATAAAAATGGCGAAAGAATCCCGCTGACAATTTCAGATGCCGATGTTGAAAAAGGCACAATTTCCTTAATCGTACAAAGAGTTGGTGTTTCATCACACAAACTTTGCGCCATGAATGCCGGTGATTTTATATTGGATGTGGTGGGACCGCTTGGAAAAGCCACCCATATTGCCAATGTAGGAACCGTTTTATGCGCCGGCGGCGGCGTTGGTGTCGCGCCTCTTTTTCCTATTGTTCAAGCCATGAAATTGGCGGGCAACAGGGTAATCACCATTATTGCCGCCAGAAATAAAGACCTGGTAATTCTTGAAAATGAAATGGCTGAATACTCCGATGAACTTATTGTGATGACCGATGATGGCTCAAAAGGAACTAAAGGACTTGTAACTCAGGGAATGGAAGAAGTTATTCTCAGAGAAAAAATACATCAGGCCATTGTTATTGGTCCGGCCGTAATGATGAAATTCGCCGCTTTAACTACAAAAAAATACGACATTCATACCTTGGCAAGTTTAAACACCATTATGGTTGACGGCACCGGAATGTGTGGCGCCTGCAGGGTTTCTGTTGGCGGAAAAACGGAATTTGTATGCGTTGACGGACCGGAATTTGATGCCCATAAAGTTAATTTTGATGAAATGTTAAGCCGATTAGGCGCTTACAAAGACAAAGAATCAGAAAACTATGAAGCGTACGTAAAATCTTGTGAAGCAACCTCACTTAACTAACTGAAAAATTTATATCCCATAAAATATTCGTAAAATGGAAGAAGAATTAAACGAAGAATATTATAAAGCCGAACGCAAAACCGAGTGGCGCGATAAGTTGCGCAAAGAAATAAAAGCCAAAGAGCGGACAGATATCTCCAGAGTTCGTATGCCTGAAGCAGATCCTAATGTTAGAAATAAAAGCAATCTAGAAGTAAATAAAGGCTTAACCTTGGAAATGGCGCTGAGTGAATCTCACCGCTGCCTTGATTGCGCAGTTCCTACTTGCATTGTTGGCTGTCCGGTTGGCACAAACATCCCTAAGTTTATAAAATATCTTGAAGCTGGAGACGTGCTTGGAGCCGCAGAAGTTTTAAAAGAAAACAACTCCCTACCGGCAATTTGCGGAAGGGTTTGTCCGCAGGAAATTCAATGCGAAGCACAGTGTTTCTATGTTAAAAAACTAAGTAAAGAAGGTGCCGCAATTGGTTACCTTGAAAGATTTGTTGCCGATTACGCACGCGAACACGGGGAAGCAACCATTCCGGCTTTGGCCGAGCCAAACGGCATAAAAATGGCAGTTATCGGTTCAGGGCCCGCAGGATTAACCGTTGCCGGTGAACTGGCAAAATTTGGCTATGATGTTACCGTTTTTGAAGCATTACACGATCTTGGCGGGGTTTTAAAATATGGAATTCCCGAATTTAGGCTGCCAAAATCAATTGTTGACTATGAAATCAATACCATCAAAAATATGGGCGTTAAATTCATAACCAATTTTATTGTGGGCAAAACCGCTTCTATTGCTGATTTAAAAGAAGAAGGTTATGTTGCCTTTTTTATCGCAAGCGGTGCAGGATTGCCAAATTTTATGAATATTCCAGGCGAAAATTATAGCGGCATTCAAAGCGCCAATGAATTTTTAACTCGCGTTAATTTAATGGGTGGCGGAAATAAAGATTTCGACACTCCAGTTCATACCGGAAAAAATGTGGTCATTATAGGCGGCGGAAATACCGCAATGGACTCCGTAAGAACCGCAAAACGTATGGGCGCAGAAAGAGCCATTATTATGTACAGACGTACGATGGAAGAAATGCCCGCAAGAGCAGAAGAAATAAAACATGCCATTGAAGAAGGCATTGAATTTATAAACCTTGCCTCACCCATTGAATATTTTGCTGATGAAAGAGGAAAGGTAAATAAAATGCGCGTGCAAAAAATGGAATTGGGAGAACCTGACGCATCCGGCAGAAGACGTCCGGTTGTTATTGAAGGTTCTGAATACGATATTGATGTTGACAGCGTAGTTATCGCTGTTGGTGTTTCTCCAAACCCAATTGTACAACAAAGCATGCCCGAACTTGAAATCACCAAATGGAATACCATTAAAGTTGACGGAAATATGATGACTTCCATTCCGGGACTTTTTGCCGGTGGTGATATTGTCAGAGGTGGAGCAACCGTAATTCTTGCTATGGGCGACGGAAGAAAAGCGGCTTCAGGAATGCATTCTTATGTGCAAGCAGACGTTTTTGCGAATATTTAAGTTAACTTTTGAAATAAGTATAAAATAATTTATTTAAAAAACTCTGTTAATCAAATGATTAACAGGGTTTTTTGTTGGTTCTATATTTTATCAATATTTAAGGATATTTTAATTACTGTTATAATAAATACCCATTTAAAATTTTCATTATCAAAAGTATGCACGTAAAACATCATTTATAACTCAAAAAGCTTAATTTAGATGAAAAATTGTAAATACCCATTATGCCGTTATTTCAAAGTTCCGTTATTACAAAGCACCTGCAAAATCAAAATAAAGAGAATCTTGCTTTAAAATGGGAATCCTTCAAAAACCATTTTCACAATCCGAAGGTTCAGGAAGAAATAAAAAGCTTAAAGGAAGAGCAATATCAAGGGGAATTTTTGGAAGATTTCTTTGTCAAAATTTTAGGGTACACCAAACCGGCATCTTCCTCCGAAACAAAATTTAATTTAACCACGGAGTATAAAAACATAAAAGACAGCAAAAAAGCTGACGGCGCTATTATTGTTGCTGATGTTGTGAAAGCTGTTATAGAATTAAAAGGCACCAACACCACCGATTTGGGCAAAATTGAAGTTCAGGCATTTGGCTACAAAAACAACCAGCCGGAATGTACCTATGTCATCACTTCAAATTTTGAAAAACTCCGATTTTATATAGACAATGCCATTGAACACCTAGAGTTTAATTTATTCACGCTTACGGAAAAGGATTTTAATTTGCTGTATTTGTGTTTGGCTTATGAAAATATAGAAAAAGATATTCCGAAAAAAATAAAGGAGCAATCCATCAGCCAGGAAGATGCCATCACAAAAAAATTATACAACGATTATTCCTTATTTAAAAGAGAACTGCACCAAAGTTTGGTAATTTTAAATCCACAGTTTGATGCTTTAACCTTATTTCAAAAATCACAAAAATTATTAGACAGGTTCCTGTTTTTATTTTTTGCTGAAGACCGACAATTGTTGCCGCCAAACTCAGTAAGGATGATTCTTGATCAATGGAAAAAATTACAAGAGTTAGATGAGCCTATTCCACTATACAATAGATTCAAAAAATACTTTGGCTACTTAAATACCGGTTTTAAAGGCAAACAATATGATGTATATGCCTATAATGGCGGTTTATTTTTACCTGATGAAGTTTTAGATACCATCACAATTGATGATGATTTGTTATACAAACATACTTTAAAACTATCTGAGTATGACTTTATAAGTGAGGTAGATGTCAATATTTTAGGGCATATTTTTGAAAATTCCTTAAATGAACTGGATGAAATAAAAGCGCAGTTGGCCGGAGAAATCGTTGACAAAACCAAAACAAAACGCAAAAAAGACGGTGTTTTTTACACGCCCAAATACATCACAAAATACATCGTTGAAAATACGATTGGTAAATTATGCATTGAAAAGAAAGCTGAACTACAAATAATAGAGGAAGAATACTCTTCAACAAGGGGATTAATCCCCTTGCCAATATCAAAAAAGAAAAAACAAGAATTATTATCTAAACTTACCAATTACAGAAACTGGCTATTACAATTAACCATTTGTGACCCTGCTTGTGGTTCTGGGGCATTTTTAAACCAGGCATTGGACTTTTTAATCAATGAACACAAATATATAGATGAACTTCAAGCCAAATTGTTTGGTGATGCTATGGTGTTAAGCGATGTTGAAAAAAGCATTCTGGAAAACAACTTGTTTGGGGTTGATTTAAATGAAGAAAGCGTTGAAATTGCCAAACTCTCTTTATGGTTGCGCACTGCACAGCCTAACCGTAAATTAAACGATTTAAACAACAATATTAAATGCGGCAACAGTTTAATAGACGATGTTTCCGTTGCCGGCGACAAAGCCTTCAACTGGCAACAAGAGTTTCCGCAGATATTTAAAGAAAAAAACAAAAAAGCATTTCATATCACCACGGCAGTGCACGACAGCAGAACATCCGAAAGAATGATTGAATTTAAAGTCCGTGAAAAAAGAGATTTAGGAACTAACCCATATCCAAATATCAGTTATTTTACACAAGAAGATGAATTTGTAATAACACAAACTATTGCCAAAATTGTAAAAGATGATGATCTAAATGTTTTGGCATATAATATCTGTGCAGACCATATTCATTTATTATTGGTGTGTGAAGAGGAAGAAATAACAAAAATTGTTCAAAAGATAAAATCCATAACCTCTAAAAATTGCACACAAAATAGAACAAGTGAGCATACACTTATAACAAGGGAGCATGCTCCCTTGCCACTCATCCAAACAATGGAGCATGCTTCATTGACACACATCCAAACAAGGGAGC
>JAUYUA010000029.1 GCA_030694935.1 Lutibacter sp.
TCCCTTATTTGTTTGGTGGGACGGCATCATATCCTCGCTCAGAACCTATTCTGTAAAAGAAATGAATGAATTGGTAAAAAGTTTGGACAAAACCGAAAAGTTTGATTGGGGAATCAACAGAATTAAATCGGGACCCGGAACAATTTTATATTTGCTTGGTACACCAAAACGCTAAATATTTAGTAAATTTCAAAAAAATTAAGACAACCTAAAATGGGAAAATACGTAAATGATAATTTAATCAATGACGAACGCGTTGAATTGGAAACCACTTATCACTGGATCATTTTTTTCAGTTTAAAAGCTCTTTTTACCTTGTTTATGGCGCCGCTTATTGACCGATATACCGATGAATTTGCCATCACAAACAAACGCGTCATTATCAAAACGGGCTTAATAAGCAGAAAAACTTTTGAAATGAACCATTCAAAAATTGAAAGCGTAAATGTTGACCAAAGCATTTTAGGAAGAATCTTAGGCTACGGAAACATTAGCATTGTGGGATCTGGCGGCACAAGAGAAGTGTTTCCCAACATTAGAAAACCTTTGCAATTCAGAAAGAAATTCCAGGAAATGTCCTATTAAATGACCCATAAAAACGACCTACTTAATTTACGAATTCCCACAAAGGAAAATCCTTTAAGAATTTTAATGAGTGCTTGTTTGGCAGGATTGACTTGCGGTTACGACGGAACGGCAAATGGCGAATATCCTAGCGCCCTAAAATTGCTGCGTTATGAAAACGTAAAAATCATAAAATTTTGCCCAGAAGAATTTTCATTTGGCACACCAAGAGAAATGTGCGACATCCACGGCGGAACCGGCTTTGATGTGCTCAACGGAAAAGCAAAAGTGTTGACAGAAACAAGAAAAGACTGGACTGAGGGAATGATCAAGGCTTCAGAAAAAATGCTTGAAATTGCAAAAAATGAAGGTATTGAACTTGCCATAATGATGGACATCAGTGCCGCCTGCGGAAGTCGGGTTATTTACAGCGGTAACCGATTTTCCGAAAATAAAGTGTACCAAATTGGTGCAGGCGTTAGCGCCGCCCAACTTCTAAAAAACGGTTTTAAAGTCATCAGTCAGAGAGATTTTGCCTCTTTAGAGCTCTTATATTCCAAAATTGACCCGAATCATATTGCCGCAGAAAATTTAAAAGATCATCACGAAACGGACTGGTACAAAACCTATTTTAAGCGTCAATAATATTGAAAAATCTGCAGATCAACATCCCAAAAATCTCACAAACTCATTCTAAGTAAATAGGATTTCTTTCAAAAATAAAAAAGCCCACTGATTTTTGGCAAGATTATTGAATCTTCCCAACATCATTTTAAACAAGTTTTACTTCAGCAAATAATTGCGCAAATATTAATTTGTTGCCATTACTGAAATGTTTAGCTTAAATTCACCAATATTATAGACTTTGATGTATGCAGTTTCTGGAAAACCCTATTTTTAAAAAATACCTGAAATACTTTTTAATAGCGATTTCATCGCTCATTTTGTTTAGCATTCTGTTCTTTTTTGCCGTATACGTAGGCATTTTTGGATCATTGCCCAACAAAGCTACATTGGCTGCCATAAGCAATCAGGAAGCAACACAAGTGATTTCTTCGGACAACAAAGTGATTGGGAAATTTTTTGCCGAAAATCGCACCAATATTGCCTGGGACGCACTGCCCGATCATCTTAAAAACGCACTGATTGCCACAGAAGACAAGCGTTTCTTTACCCACAAAGGCTACGACATTCAAAGCTATATTCGCGTTTTTTTTAAAAGTGTTTTAATGCGCGACAATAAAGGCGGCGGAAGCACTTTAACACAACAATTGGTTAAAAATTTATATGGCCGCAGTAATTTCAGTGTGTTGAGCATGCCCGTAAATAAAATTAAGGAAATTATTATTGCAGCGCGTATGGAGAATATGTTTACCAAAGAAGAACTTTTATTGCTGTATCTGAATTCAGTTCCGTTTGGTGAAAATCTTTATGGAGTAGAAACTGCTTCACTTAGGTATTTTAACAAACCGGCCAGCAAATTAAAGGTGGAAGAATCGGCTGTTTTGGTGGGTTTGTTAAAAGCAAACACCACTTTTAATCCGCGCTTGAATCCCAAAAATTCTATGGAACGCAGAAATATGGTGCTGGATTTAATGGGAAAACAAGGTTATTTGACAGAAAAGGAGGCTGACAGTCTGCAAAAATTACCGTTAAAGTTGAACTATGAAAACGCCACTTTAAATGCGCCCGCCGGTTACTTTGTGCATCAGGTAAAGAAAAAAAGTTTGGAATTGCTGGAAGATCTTAAAGACGAAAACGGCAAGCAATACAATCTTGAAACAGACGGACTTAAAATTTACACCACCCTAAATATGCAGGTTCAGAACATGGCTATGGATGGCATCAAAAAGCATTTGGCAACCATGCAAAAAGTGCTGGACAGAGAACTTGAAAACCACAATTTCAAAAAAGAATGGTTAAAAAAACAGGCAAATGCTTCAAAAAAAGACAAGGAAAAAAGAACTATTGAAGTATTTGACTGGAATGGGGTCACCACAAAAAAAATGAGTAAAATAGACAGTTTATGGCATTATTATAAAATGCTGAATGCTGCGGTCCTCATCACCAATCCAAAAAACGGCTCCATTATTACTTGGGTTGGCGGCAACGATTTTAGAAAACTTCCTTTTGATATGGTGCAATCGCACCGACAAATTGCTTCGGCGTTTAAACCTATTTTGTATGCCACAGCTTTTGAAAACGATTTTGAACCCTGCAATTATTTGGAGAATAAGGAAAAAACATATTCTAATTACGATAATTGGACACCCAAAAATTTTGACCATAAATTTACGCAGGACAGCACGGTTGCCTTGTGGTATTCGTTAACGCACTCTATGAACGTGCCAACGGTTGATTTGTATTTTAAGGTGGGCAGGCAAAAGCTGCTCAATACCTGCAACAAACTAAATTTTCCCAAAATAAAGGACAATGCGCCATCCATGGCTTTGGGCACGCTCGATTTATCGCTGGTTGAAATTGTGAGCGCGTATGGTGCTTTTGCCAATAAAGGGCAAACCACCGATCCGGTGATGATTGATAAAATAACCGATGCCAACGGAAAAATATTGTACGAAAGAGAAGCTGCCAAGTTTGAAAAAGTATTCAGCGTAAAAACAAGCCAAATGATTACCGCAATCTTAGAAAAGGCCATAAATAACGGAACAGGAACCAGAATACGAAACCAATATGGCGTTAACGCTGATATTGCCGGAAAAACAGGTACAGCACAAAATTATTCCGACGCTTGGTTTATTGCCTATACACCCGATTTGGTGATAGGAACCTGGGTGGGCGCCAGCACACCCGATGTTCACTTTTACAGCAGTCAGGGTTCTGGATCTGCATTGGCATTGCCTATTGCGGGAAATGTGCTTCGTGGCATTGAAAACGACGCCAAATTGAGAAAACAATTCCTAACCCCGTTTGCTATCCCGTTTTATATTTATGATGATATGCAATGTGACCCTTACCGCCAAACCGGAATTAAAGGTTTTTTTAGAAGGTTGTTTAATTAATGATTTTATTATATTTGACAAGCCTTTAAATCTAAGACCATGAATCTGCCGCCTTACCAAGATTTTCCCATTATTTCTGATGAAAAAATTAGGTTGCGACAAATCATTGCATCCGATTTGAATGATCTTCTTGAAATTTCATTCTATGATGCCAAACAGGCAAAAAATGTGGAGCAAGCGATTGAAATACAAGCGAAAATAGACAAGGATTATGATGACGGAAATTCCATTCATTGGGGAATTGAGGCTATTTCATCAAATAAAATTGTGGGAACCTGCGGTTATTATCGCGGACTTAACAAAGGCGAGGGCGAGTTGGGCTGTGTATTGCTGCCTCAATACAGAGGTCAAGGTTTTATGACCAATGCGATGCAATTGGCAATTGATTTCGGATTGAAAAATATAGGTTTAAACCGCATTTGGGCAGTTACTTCTAAACAAAATAACAAAGCCATAAAACTTCTTGAACGGCTCAACTTTATCAAATTGACCGACTTGCCGGATGATGAAATTGAATATGAATTGAAAAATTAAAAATCATCACAAATGACTCCGTCTTTTTGTGAAATAAATTAAAACACATTACGTTTTAAACGCAAGCAATTGCTCTAAATTCAAAATAAAATGAGAAAAATATCGATTTTATTAATTGTTGGCTTTTTAGCCCTTTCCTGTAAAGATGATGTCACTAAATCTGAGAATTTACCTGATATTAAAGCGCAGTTAACCTTAAAAAACGACTCTTTGGAAAAGGAAATTGTCCTTCTAAAAAATTTAAACGACTCTTTAATAACTACAAACCAATCAGCAGAAAACAACTGGTTTGATAAAGATTTCAATGGTGCTTATTTTACCAGACTGGGAATTGCCAATCCCGAAGAATTTGTTGAAAAAGCACTCAAAAAAAGAACCGACTTAATTCCTTCGGATGCCGTTTTAGGCGGAACTATGAGCTTTGGAAAAATTCAATTACTCGGAAATAGATGGGTCATTGCCGATTATAGTGACGGGCATATTCAGGGAAGATCCATTTATGAATATCGGCTAAACGATAAAAAAGAGCTGACATTTAAGGTGCTCGCTTCAAATGACACAGAGTAAAACTTGGTTAAAAAATATTTCACCTGGTTCACTTTTATAATTTCATCATTTTTCAAAACGCGTATTAACGTGTCATTTTAAATCTTAGATTTACAAAACCAAAATAAACCTTTGGAATGTTACCCAACATTTATCGAAAACTTTATTAATTTTTAAAGTAACAATTGTAAATGAGAAAATTGAAATTCCCTAGCGCACAAACCATTTTGCTGGTTATAGCCGCACTTGTTGCCGTTTTAACGTGGGTTGTTCCTTCAGGAAAATATGACACCTTGGCTTACAATGCCACCGACAATACTTTTATACGGAAAAGCTTGGGGGAATCGAATGTGATTCCCGCCGAACAATCTGCTTTAGATGAACTTAATATTAAAATTCCCTTAAAAAAATTTACGGATGGCGCCATCACAAAACCCATAAGCATTCCAAATACCTACAAAAAAACAGCATCAAACTCGCAAGGTTTTTTTGAATTTGTTCAGTCGCCCATCAAAGGAATCATCGCGGCATCCGACATCATATTCTTGGTGTTGATTATTGGCGGATTGATAGGCATTATGAGTTTGACCGGTGCATTTGACGCCGGTATTTTTTGGCTGGTGAATAAACTAAAAGGCCGGGAATATATTTTAATCATACTTACCACCACTTTGGTGGCCTTGGGCGGAACCACTTTTGGTTTTGCTGAAGAAACTTTGGCCTTCTTCCCTATTTTAATTCCGGTGTTTATTGCCGCTAAATATGACGCCATGGTTGGATTGGCCTGTATTTTTCTGGGCACTTCCGTTGGCACGATGTGTTCAACCACAAATCCGTTTTCAACCATCATTGCTTCTGATGCAGCGGGAATCAACTGGACAACCGGACTTTATGGAAGAATTTTGATGTTTAGCACTTGTGTGGCCATCAGCATTTTATATATTTTGCGATATGCCAAAAAGATTAAAAATGACCAAACAAAATCCCTGATTTTCGATCAAAAAGAGGAGATGGAAGCTCATTTTGGACATCTTTCCAAAGGGGAAATTGTGCCCTTAACCAACAAGCTTAAACTCATTTTGTTTGTATTTGCATCTTGTTTCATCATCATGATTATTGGCGTTGCGCTGCTCGATTGGTGGTTTATAGAAATGACTTCCGTATTTTTGGTTGGTGCCATTGCCATTGGTTTTATCGCCAAAATAAACGAATCTGATTTTGTGAATGCATTTTCAAAAGGCGCGGGCGAATTGCTTGGTGTTGCTTTTATTATTGGAATTGCCCGAGGCGTTTCCATATTGATGGACGACGGACTTATTAGCGACACCGTGCTTTTTAATGCGAGCGCCCTTACCGAAGGAATGAATAAAGGCGTTTTTGCCAACGCACTGTTTTTTATCTATAACGGATTGTCCTTTTTTATTCCTTCTTCCTCAGGAATGGCCGTACTTACCATGCCCATTATTTCGCCTTTGGCAGATACCGTTGGCATTGGCCGTGAAGTGATTGTGAATGCTTACCAATACGGCATGGGATTGTTTGCCATCATCAATCCAACCGGACTTATATTGGCCTCGCTTGCCATCGTAAAAATTGGTTTTGACAAATGGATAAAATTTGTGATGCCTTTGGTTATTGTCCTGATTTTGGTTTCCATGATTATGTTGACAATTTCTGTTTATTAACAAAATTAAAATCAATTGAAATCAACAAAAATGCTAAATTTGGAAATTAAAAAACAAAATTAAAAACCAATGAAAGGCGTTTTAACCATTGTGCTTTTAATCCTGTCGAATACTTTTATGACGCTTGCCTGGTATGGCCACCTTAAATTTGCCGAATGGAAATGGTTTAACAAATTAGGGCTTATTTCTATTGTATTGATCAGTTGGGGCATCGCCTTATTTGAATATTCTTTCCAGGTTCCGGCCAACAGAATTGGCTTTAAAGAAAATGGCGGTCCGTTTTCCTTGCTGCAATTAAAAATGATTCAGGAAGTGATTACGCTGGTTGTTTTTGCCGCATTTTCGCTCATTGCCTTCAAAACAGAAACTTTCAGGCTCAACCATATTATCGCATTTGTCTTTCTCATTCTTGCCGTTTATTTTATGTTTAAAAAATAAATTTTTGAGTTTGCCCATAGAAAAGGTGTTGGGTTTTCCGTTTCAATCTTAATTATTGTCTTATTATTTCCTCAACACATCCATCCTATGATAAAAAAGTCCAACAGATTCAGTTTGGCTAAAGCCAATTTGTTGTTTCTTATCTCTCCACAGGCTGAAGCCCAATGTCATTAAGTTAAGACATTTATTCATTATTTTTGTCATTCCGAGGTACGAGGAATCTCATCATACGTGCTCATTTGTTGCGATTCCTCCTTTGTCGGAATGACAAATATTTCCTTAACTTAATGACATTAGGCTGAAGCCTATGGCAATTCAATTCTTTTTCCTAATTTATAATGTATTTTCTTTTAAAATTGAAGCCTATGGCAATTCAATTATTAGCATTTTATAAAGCCTTTTTAATTACCTCCTGCTTTAGCTGGATGGAATTAAAAATTTTATTGAAATGTGGCTTTAGCCAAATTATCTATCCCTAAGGCAAATTGAACTGCAATTTTAGTAAAAAACGTTCAAAATAACTTTGATTTTTACTATTTTTGGTAACTAAAAGCAATTCATTGGACAAACTTCCACAATCGCAAAATCTTTATTTTTAAACAATAAATAAATGATAAATAGATTAATTTTAGGACTCATCATCACTTTTATTTTTACAGATTGTACCATTCAGGCACAAAAAATTTCTGTAGCCGCGGCATCCGATTTAAAATTTGCCTTGGACTCCATCATCTCGGTGTATCAAAAACAACATCCATCAGAAAAAATTCAGGTAACCTATGGCTCTTCAGGTAAGTTTTTTGAGCAAATACAATATAACGCGCCATTTGATCTTTATTTTTCTGCAGATGTCGATTATCCAAAAAAATTAAAAGAGAAAGGACTCACAATTTCTGATGTAAAAATTTATGGCATCGGCAGAATTGTCATCTGGAGCAAAAAAATAGATCCAAACAAGGAAAAAATGAACACCTTACTCAATCCAAAATTGAATAAAATAGCCATTGCAAACCCTGATCACGCGCCTTACGGAGAAAAAGCAAAAGAGAGTATGCAATATTATAAAATTTACCATCAGGTAAAAAGCAAGTTTGTGTATGGGGAAAATATTTCCCAAACCGCCCAATTTGTGCAGCTTGGAGCCGCCGATATTGGCATTGTGGCATTGTCTTTGGCATTGTCGCCAACGATGCAGAAAGCTGGCGGAAAATATTATGTCATTCCCAAAGAATCGCACAAACCATTGGAACAGGGTTACGTGATTTTGAAACACGCCAAAAACAACCAAAACGCATTAAAATTCTACAATTTTATTGCATCACCAACCGCCATAGCCATTTTAACACATTTCGGATTTACCCAAAAAACAACGTAAATTTAATGAACATACTCAAAGGAAATATTAAAAATATTCAAGGAAGCGAATCGCTTTCTTTGGTTAAAATTGCCGTTGGAAACGCCATTTTTACGGCTATTATTATTGACACACCCGAATCTGGCAGTTATTTTAAAATCGGGAATATGGTGAATGTGTATTTTAAGGAAACCGAAGTGATTATCGCCAAAAATGAACCGATGAACATCAGCATCCAGAATAAAATTCTTTGTAATATTGAAGCTATAAGAAACGGTGAAATTTTAAGCGAATTGCATTTAAGCTTTGGGGAAATGACCCTTAAATCAATTATAACAACCAATGCGGTAAAAACATTAAATTTGAAAAATGGAGATGCTGTTTTAGCCTTGATAAAAACCAACGAAGTAAGTTTATCGCCCAATGATTGATCTAGCACCTTTATGGTTGACCGCAAAACTGGCCTTAATAACCACCCTAATTTTGTTGGTGGTTTCCGTGCCGCTATCCTATTGGCTGGCGTACACCAAATTTAAATTAAAATCGGTTGTGGAAGCCTTTGTAAGTCTGCCCCTGGTATTGCCGCCGTCTGTTTTGGGATTTTATTTGCTGGTTGCTTTTAGTCCGCAAAATGCCTTCGGGGAATTTTTGAATCAATATTTTAACATTCAGTTGGTTTTTACTTTTGAAGGATTGATTATTGCTTCGGTATTGTACAGTTTGCCTTTTATGGTGCATCCCATTCAGGCCGGATTAAAAAATTTACCAATTTCGCTTAAAGAAGCCTCATTTACCTTGGGAAAATCGAAATTTACCACACTTGTCAAAATTTTGCTTCCCAATATAAAAACCTCTATTTTAACAGGAATAGTGTTGACTTTTGCCCACACCGTTGGAGAATTTGGCGTTGTTTTAATGATTGGCGGAAGCATTCCCGAAGAGACCAGGGTGGCTTCCATTGCCGTTTATGATGAAGTGCAAGCAATGAATTATGACGCCGCAAATTTGTATGCAGGAATCCTTTTTGTTTTCACTTTTTCTGTTCTTTTGGGCGTTTACCTCATCAACAATTCCTTCAGTAAAGTAAATCCGCTGAACAATGATTAAATTTTATGCCCATAAAACCTTGCAGACAGCCGACGGAAAGCTTCCTTTAGATGTATCATTTTCGGTTGAAAAAGGACAGTTTATCACGGTTTACGGAAATTCAGGTGCCGGAAAAACAACCATTCTCAGAATTTTAGCCGGACTTACGGATGCTGAGAAATCGTTGATTGAAGTTGGCGGAGAATGTTGGAACAATACCGACAAAAAATTTGTTTTACCCATTCAAAAACGTTCGGTCGGATTTGTGTTTCAGGATTATGCGTTATTTCCTAATTTAACTGTTCGGGAAAATTTGGACTTTGCGCTTCAAAAAGGAAATGATAAAAATATTGTAAGCGAGTTGTTGGAATTGATGGAATTGCAATCTTTGCAAAACAGCAAACCCCAAAATTTATCGGGGGGACAAAAACAGCGTGTCGCTTTGGCAAGAGCCATTGCGCGTAAACCAAAAATATTGTTGTTAGATGAACCCCTTTCGGCACTTGACGACGAAATGCGATTTAAATTGCAGGATTTTATTTTGAAAGCGCACCAACACTACAAACTTACCACTATATTGGTGAGCCATCATTTACCCGAAATTTTTAAACTTTCTGACCACGTAATTTTGCTTGACAAAGGAAAAATCATCAAAGAAGGAACACCCTCTTTTGTTTTTTCTGAAGATAAAATAAGCAGTAAATTTAAACTTACGGGAGAAATTATCGCCATTGAAAAAAGTGATGTGGTGTATATCATCAGTGTGCTTTCCGGATCAAACATCATCAAAGTAATTGCAACGGAAGATGAAATAAACACCTTGAAAGTAGGGACAAAAGTGATGGTGGCTTCAAAGGCATTCAACCCGATGATTCAGAAAATTAGTTGAAAAATTTTGGTGCAACATCATTCATAAACATATTTCGTAAAAAAAGTGAATTGCAAGCGATTTTCAGCATTCAGCATAGTTATCAAAATTAAATTTTATATTTGAAGAAAAAATGACACTACTTTTAATCTACTTATTTCTTGCTCTAATTATCTCATTTTTGTGTTCAATTATGGAATCGGTATTGCTATCTACACCCGTTTCATTCTTAATTGTGAAAGAAGGAAAAGGCAATGCATGGGCAAGAGTATTTATCGACTTAAAAAGCAATATTGACAAACCATTATCTGCAATTTTAACACTTAACACCGTGGCTCATACCGTTGGCGCAGCCGGCGTTGGCGCACAAGCAGTCAAAGTATATGGCGAAGCATCCTTTGGAATTGTTTCAGCAATTTTAACCATCTTAATATTGGTGCTTACAGAAATTATTCCTAAAACTATAGGGGCGAATTATTGGAGAGGTTTGGCCAAGATATCAGCTCAAATAATAAGGATTATGATTATTGTTACTTATCCTTTGGTTATTATGTCGGCCTATATTACAAGAGCTATTTCAGGAAATGAAAATGAGCAATCTACCAGCAGGGAAGAAATATCGGCCTTGGCGAGCATTGGTGCAGATGAAGGTATTTTTTCGGAAAAAGAACATAAGATTATTCAAAATTTACTTCGACTTAAAAATGTAAAAGTTACAGAAATTATGACCCCAAGGGTGGTGGTTGCGGTTGCCGATGAAAATTTAACCTTAAATGATTTTTTAAGAAATAAGGATTACCTGAAATACTCACGGATTCCCATTTATTCAGAAAGTACAGAAAACATAACGGGATATGTTTTCAGACAAACGGTTTTTGAAAAACTTGCCGAGGGACAACTTGATTTAAAACTGAAAGATATTAAACGCGAAATTGTATTTGTCCAAGATTCAAAAGTATTGTTTAGCGTTTGGGAAATTCTTTTGGAAAGAAAGGAACATATTGCCGTAATTATTGATGAATACGGCGGCATGGACGGAATTGTAACCTTGGAAGATATTATTGAAACATTGCTCGGACTTGAAATAACCGACGAAAAAGATACCGTTACCGATATGCAAAAATATGCACGTGACCGTTGGAAAACCCGACAAGCAAAATACAACCTTATAGACAAATTAAATCTCGATAATAAAGAGGACAACTTATAAAGCATCAATCGATTCTCCTGAAAATTTTGAACAATGGAAATGAAAGAGATCAAACAAAAAATTTGCTGGCTAAAGCAACGTTTTATACATAAATCAAATTTAAATCCTTTTTATGATGAAAACAATATTCTTATGCGGCATTTTTATCTTTGTATCCTGCACTTTTAACAAGACAGATGAAATACAATGCACCGAAGAAGCGCGTGCAGCATTAAACATTACCGTTAAAAATGCTTTGACAAATCAGCCATTGGGCGAAGGAATAATCGTAAAAGCCACAGACGGAAATTATACGGAAACCTTAGAGTTTTTCGATGCGAACAATCCCGTTTTTTCTGGAGCCTGGGAACGAGAAGGAACTTATATAGTCACCGTTTCCGGAGTTGGTTACATCACTTTTGTCTCTGAATCGATTACGGTAACTGCGGACGAATGTCACGTGATTCCGAAGCAACTTCAGGTTTCCTTGCGACCGGAATAATTTTTAAACCAAATTATTTCAAAATTAAAATTTATTATATCCAGCTAATTATTCCGGCTAAATCTGACTAATCTGCATAATTGCAGTCATTGCCGCGGCATAAATTAATTTCATTCTGGCGTCTAGATCTGACTTTAACCAAATAATATTTTTGTTCCTTCCCAATACGCCGCCGCCATAATACTGCATTGCACAAAGCGATTGGTCATTTTCGATGAATTCATAACCCATCGCAGGAAGATTTAATATCATACCCAACTCACTTCTATTCTTAGTGTCTTTTTCAGAATTTACAGGAACAATTGCGATCAATCGTTCGCCATTTGTGAGGAAAGCCTCATTTTCATAATCCACTTCGCTGCCCTGCGTAGTTTTCATGACCAAAACCCAAGTTTCTTCTGGGTTACTTGTTGTAGAAATAAACGCTGAGAATTTTCGCGAATCTTTCAAAAGTTCATCAGAACCCCAATAAAAATTCGGAAATAATTCAAAGGATTGGATCTCTTTAATTGAAATATTTTTTTCAGCATTTACGATGGCAGAATCGTTTGTTTTATTGGTTAATACAAACGAAAATTTTTGATTGGAATTAACTTCTGATTTCGTATTCAACAAGTTTGACTTGCTTTTAACTTTCCCCCATCCCATTTTACTGTCCACCACAGCATAATCGCCAAATTTAAATTTCCATATCTTACCCATCCATTGAGCGCCCATTTTAACCTTGAGCATTTCTGAATTTTCAGCAAGCTCTTTACTGATTATTAATTCTTTACCCTGGGCTTTGGCAAATGTCGAGAAAAGCAAAAGGAAGCCAAAAACACAAACCTTAAGTTGAAACCTGGCCATAATTGTCTCTTTTTATCAAATTTAAAAAATAATTTCTTATTGGCAACCAAGTGTAAATAATTTTATATTCAGAATATGAGCAACTGCTTTCAAATAAATAATCTTCATAAAACCTAATAATCAACATTTTAATAAAGCAACTATCCAAATATCCTTCTATAATTTTACAAACAAAAAAAACCTGTGAAAATAAATCCACAGGTTTAATTATATTATTTAAAAACGCTTTTTAAGATTACTCTTCTGTTGTAGTTTTCACTTCAACTTTAACGTCTTTTAGATTTTGAAGTTCTGCTTTTACTTCAGCTTCAGTTCCTTCAAAAACTTTTTCATCCGTTGTGGCTGTTCCATCTTCATTGGTAGTTGTAGTAACAACTGCTTTTACAGATCCATCTTCATTTGTACTCATCATCACTTGTACTTCTTTGGAAATTTCGTGAGAAACCATTTCGGTTGGTGCATTTTCTTTTGCATATTCTGCAACTTCATCGGCAGAAAGTGCAATACTAGGCGCAATCACCAAAGCTACAACCGACATTAATTTCAATAAAATATTTAATGATGGCCCTGAAGTATCTTTAAATGGATCACCAACGGTATCACCAACAACCGCAGCTTTATGGGTATCTGTTCCTTTTAAGCCTTTTTCTTCAATCGTTTTTTTGGCATTGTCCCAGGCACCACCAGCATTTGATTGGAAAATAGCCATTAAAACACCTGTAACTGTTACACCTGCCAATAAACCTCCTAACATTTGGGCACCACCAATATATCCTACTAAAACAGGCACGGCAATTGCCATTAAACCTGGCAATACCATTTCTCTTAAGGAAGCTTTTGTGGATATTTCAACACATTTTGAGTAATCGGCTACACCATCAGCAGCATCGAATATTTTTCTGTCTTCCGGAGTTGCTTTTGACATATCCGAATCATATTTTTTCATCACCAACAACGCAGCTTTCAACTCTGGAATTTCTTTAAACTGACGACGAACCTCTTCAATCATTGCCATAGCTGCACGACCAACGGCATTCATTGACAATGCTGAAAAAACGAAAGGCAACATACCTCCCACAAAAAGTCCGGCCATAATTTCAGGCTGAGAAACATCGATAGACGTTAAATTTGCAGTTTGCATAAAGGCGGCAAACAAAGCCAATGCCGTTAATGCGGCAGAAGCGATGGCAAATCCTTTACCTATAGCTGCAGTTGTATTCCCAACAGCATCTAATTTATCAGTACGCTCACGCACTTCTTTTGGCAATTCTGCCATTTCAGCGATACCGCCTGCATTGTCAGAAATTGGACCGTAAGCATCAACAGCCAATTGAATTCCTGTATTAGCCAACATCCCAACGGCAGCAATAGCGATACCGTATAAACCGGCAAAATGATGCGAAACCAAGATTGCTGCTGCAATCAATAAAATTGGAATGGCGGTTGACATCATCCCAACGCCCAAACCTGCAATAATATTTGTTGCTGCACCGGTTTCCGATTGTCTAACGATAGACATTACAGGTTTTTTGCCTGTTGCAGTATAATATTCAGTTACTTTTCCTACCAATAAACCAGCCACCAAACCGGCGATTGTGGCCCAAAATACACCCATTGAAGTATATTCAACACCCTTAAACATCCAAGTTTCAGGAAGCATTTGATTGATGATAAAATAAGAAGCAACAACCATTAAGCCAGCTGAACCAAATTCACCAATATTTAAAGCAGCTTGCGGATCGCCGCCATCTTTTACTCTTACAAAAAATGTTCCTATAATTGACATTACAATACCTACCGCGGCTAAAACCAATGGCAAATAAATAGCGCCTAAACCATCAAATGAAGCCTGAAAAGCTGGTATGGTCACAAAAGCAGCGCCCAATACCATGGTTCCAATAATAGAACCTACATACGATTCAAATAAATCGGCGCCCATACCGGCAACGTCTCCAACATTGTCTCCAACGTTATCTGCAATGGTTGCTGGATTTAAAGGGTGATCTTCAGGAATACCGGCTTCTACTTTTCCAACTAGGTCGGCGCCAACATCGGCAGCTTTGGTATAAATTCCGCCTCCAACACGCGCAAATAATGCTATTGAAGATGCTCCCAAAGAGAATCCTGAAAGCACATTCAGCACTTCTGAAATAACCCATCCTTGTCCGCTATACAACATAAATAACGAACTCAAACCTAAAACACCAAGACCAACAACGCCCAATCCCATTACTGCACCTCCTGCAAAAGCAACTTCTAATGCTTTTCCCAAGGAAGTTCTCGCAGCTTGCGTGGTTCTTACGTTTGCTTTGGTGGCAACTTTCATTCCTATAAAACCAGCCAATCCCGAACAAAAAGCGCCTACAATAAAGGAAACTGCAACCATACCGTTTGATCCGGTTTCATAGGTTCCTTTGAAATAAAGCAAAATTGCAACGGCAACAACGAAAATTGAAAGTATTTTGTATTCTGCTTTCAAAAATGACATTGCTCCATCGGCAATGTTCTTGGCAATTCTTGCCATTTTTTCATTTCCTCCATCCTGTTTTGTAACCCAAGAATTTTTGAAAAACACAAATACAAGTGCCGCAATACCAAAAAGAGGTAAAAATTTTACGATTAATTCCATTATTTAAATGTTTGTTATAATTAGTTATTTTTTTAACAGGGGCTAAAATAAGTAAATTTAGACAGATAAAAAAAACCATCTCTAATTTTTAAAGATGGTTTGGTTTTTAGGTCTATATTTTATCAATTAAATGGTAAATGTTCTTTTTTTCTTATGTTCGCTCAAATTGTAGCGCTCTACACATTTGGCAACAATCTCATAAGCCTCTTTAACATCTCCCCAACCACCAACATCAACTTTCTTTTTTTCCAAATCTTTGTAAACTTGAAAGAAATGTTCAATTTCTTTTACTTGGTGAGGATTCATATCGGAAATGTCATTTAACGCATTCCAGATTGGATCTGAAATTGGCACACAAATAATTTTTTCATCCGGTCCTTTTTCATCGGTCATATGAAAAACGCCAATGGGCTTCACTTCCATCACACACATTGGAAATGTTGGTTCGCCGCCCAATACCAAAACATCCAGCGGATCTTTGTCCAAGGCCAATGTTTCAGGTATAAATCCGTAATCTCCTGGATACATCATAGAAGAAAATAACATTCTGTCGAATCTAATTTTATGCAACACAAAATCATATTCATACTTGTTTCTGCTTCCTTTAGGTATTTCAATTAATACGTCGAATGTTTTCTCGGTTTTATTGCTCATTTTCTATTAGTTAAATAGTTAAATTTTTTTCAAAAATACAAAAATCATATTCCAACAAAAGCCTATTTGCAGTAAATTTTAGAAATGAAATCCGAACGCACCCTTTATGGCAAAATTATTGGCATTTGGCACATCCCTGTAATTTCCTCTCCAGCTAAAATCAATTCTAAAAACCTTAAATATATTGCCAACGCCAACGCTGTATTCATAATACACTTTTGATGGTGCCACATAATTAATATTTGAAGCGCTCAGTGCGATATTTTTGTCCGAAATTTCACCCCAAACGGCTTTTGCGCCCACAATTTCACGCAAATTGAATTTTCTGAGTAATGGAACTCTTGAAAAGAATTTTCCGCTAAAATTGTGTTCTACATGAAGAGATGCATAGGTATCGGTCACAAATTCGTAGTAATCCAATAAGGAATACGTGTTTTCTATAGTAAAATAAGACTGGTTTCCCGGCACCACATTCAGCAAACCAAGCGGCACTTCTCCAAATGTTTTGCCCACTTCAAAGGTGGTGAACATTCTTCCCAAACCTCCTATTAATATAGGCTGGCGATAATAAAACTGAACTTTTTGATAGTCGAAATCGCTGTTAAACAACCCTTTAATTCCTTTCGAATAATTCAAAAATAAAGTAGAATAGGTGTCGGTTACTTCATTGCGTTCAACGCCGTAACCAATTGTTTTTCTGTTTGGCGTGTAAGTCACCGTAAAATCGACTTCAGATTGTGCCAGTTCCGATTTTTTGATATTGTTTTCTTTATCAACCCAATAATCCAGATTAAAAGTTTGGGGCGAAGCAGATTCCAAAGTTCTGTATGATGCGCCAATTTTGAAATTTAAATTCTGTCGGGGTTCAATGGACATGAAAAAATTTGATAAATTGATGGAAGTCAGTTTGCTGTTATCTCCTGATGAAAACAAGGAAGAAGAAGCAAAACTTCTGCCCATCACATCATTTGTGGTGGTTAAGCTAACGCCAATTTGTTCAACATCGCGCCTGTTTCCCATTCCGACAGTGAATCTGCTTTTTGGGTTTAACATCCATTTTCCCGAAAAACCATACTTGAATTTATCGTCTTTAAATCCGTAAGCGGTATATCCCTGCAAGCGCCAAGGTTCATTTCCGCCTAAATAAGTTCTTCCGCCGGCACGCAATCTCCAGCCTTCCACATCATTTTTTCCGAAGGTTGAAAAAACATCGCCAAAATCAAATTTATTCATCTCAATATAACCGGAACCCAAAATGGAAACCAAATTATAAATGCGCTTAAATTTAGGAACGGTAGCCAAAGTATCCAACAATTTATAGATTCCCTGTTCATTCTCATTTAATTTTTCTTGTCGGTTCTCACTCCAATAATCATCGGTTTTTGCATAAATGTTTTTATCGTAGGCATTAATTTGTTCATTATAAAAAGCATCCGATTTTTTTTCGTTGAATACATAATCTTTAAACATTGTGGTTCTTTTGCCGTACAAGCCTTTCGATTTGTCTTTTTTGTTCAAACTGAAATCGGACATCATGTAATCGCGTTTCAGCAAAAAAACCGAATCATTCAAAACATCAAATTCCTGCTCAATATAAATATCTTTTACCCAGTTAATATTGGCGCTTTTATTGGCCTGCATATTAATTTTTTTGATGGCAAAAGTGGTGTCATTCACCCAAAAATTACCTTTAAAAGTGAGTTCTCCTTTTCTTCGCGGATAGTATAAAATATTAAAACACCATTTATTGTCGATAAAAGCACTGTCGGCCAAAATATAATTATAGGTTGAAACGCCTGCGGCTTTTGAAATTGGACTCACAAAACTTTTGTCGAAAATCTTGATGTAGCTATCGTAAACATTATAATCTACATATAAATCTTTGATGAATGCAATAACATTTTGGTTGTTTTCGAATCCCGAATTTTTATTGGCCACCAAATCTTCCCGAAGTTTTTTTCCGCCCATATTTTTTCCGAAAGATTTGTAAACTGATTCATTGATAAAAATGGGCAAGAACGCTTTTCCTGTTACATTTGAGGTGTCAATTCCGTCAAAAACAAACTCCATTCCTTTAAAAAGTTTGCTTTTAATCATGGCGCTGTCAATATTATTCATATCAAATTCCAATTTTTCGTACTTGTTGTATTGGTATTGATCAAATAAATAGATGCCATTTTCACGCTTCTTGGCCCAAATTTTTTCCAATATGGCGATGGCCGGATTCCCCTTTTTCTTAACTTTTCCGCTGTAAATAAAAACCTGATCCAATTGTGCGGCGGCTTCTTTTAGTACAATGGTTAAATTATAATCCCTGCTTTTTACGGGAATTTTTTTGTTTTCATAGCCCAAAAAAGAAACTTCAATTTGGGTATAGGTTTTATTGGATTCCAGATAAAATTTTCCGTTTTCATCAGAAACTGTTCCTGTGGAAGAACCCACAAAAACAATATTGGCAAAAGGAATCGATTGTTTATTTTCGTCCTTCACAACGCCGCTTATTTTCACTTGGGAAAACCCCGAGAAAAAAACGAGCATAAACATAAAACTTAAGAAAATATATTTTTTAGTCATCATAAAAAAACCTTTCAAGATAATTTTGAAAGGTAGTTGCAGCGCAAATATTATGCCCTTATTTTTTATACAATACTTCTTTCACCGCTTTTACCACATCATTTGCATTTGGCAGCCATTCTTCCAACAAAACAGGAGAATATGGTGCTGGCGTATCAGCAGTTGTAATTCTTTTGATGGGAGCGTCCAAATAATCGAATAAATTTTCCTGAACCTGGAACGTAATTTCAGAGGAAACACTTCCAAAAGGCCAGGCTTCTTCCAATATAACCAAGCGATTTGTTTTTCTTACCGATTTAAAAATGGCTTCACTGTCCATTGGCCTGATGGTTCGTAAATCAATAATTTCAACCGAAATTCCTTCTTTTTCAAGAATATCGGCAGCAATATAAGCCTCTTTAATTATTTTTCCGAAAGACACAATTGTTACATCCGTTCCTTCTCTTTTAATGGCAGCAACGCCAATTGGCACAATATATTCACCATCTGGCACTTCACCTTTATCGCCATACATTTGTTCCGATTCCATAAAAATAACCGGATCATCATCTCTGATTGCGGCTTTTAACAATCCTTTTGCATCGTAAGGATTTGATGGCACCACCACTTTTAATCCTGGCGTGTTTGCAAACCAGTTTTCAAATGCTTGTGAATGCGTGGCTCCCAATTGGCCGGCTGATCCTGTTGGACCACGAAACACGATAGGGCAATTTATTTGTCCGCCCGACATTTGTCTGATTTTTGCGGCGTTGTTTATAATTTGGTCAATGCCCACCAAGGCAAAGTTGAAAGTCATATACTCCACAATTGGCCGGTTTCCGTTCATGGCAGATCCAATGGCAATTCCGGTAAAACCCAATTCTGCAATTGGAGTGTCTATTACCCGTTTTGCGCCAAACTCATCCAACATCCCTTTTGAAGCTTTATAGGCTCCATTATATTCAGCAACTTCTTCTCCTATTAAGTAAATAGTTTCATCCCTTCGCATTTCTTCGCTCATTGCTTCACAAATGGCTTCTCTAAATTGTATAGTCTTCATCTTAATCTGTTTTTTAGGATTTGCAAAAATAAACAATTATAACAGTTCTATCAAAAAAATAATGTTTTAATAAAAAAATTGCTATGCGTGCATAATATATTTAAAAAAAATATTATATTCGTAGCATAATAAATAATAAAGACGTGTAATTTTATACCAAATATCCAAAAAACTTAGATTTCATGAAAATATTAGTTTGTATCAGTCACGTTCCGGACACGACCTCAAAAATCAATTTTACTGAAAATGATTCAAAATTTGACAGTAACGGCGTGCAATTTGTAATAAATCCCTATGATGAATTTGCATTGACAAGGGCTATGTGGTTTAAAGAAAAACAAGGAGCCACAGTGACCGTTGCCACAGTTGGAAACGCCACAACAGAACCAACTTTACGCAAAGCTTTGGCCATTGGCGCCGACGATGCCATAAGGGTAAATACAGAAGCTTTAGATGGTTTTACCGTTGCTAAAGAATTGGCCGAAGTGGTAAAAAATGGCGGGTACAATTTGGTGCTTGCCGGAAAAGAATCAATCGATTATAACGGCGGCATGGTGCCAGCAATACTTGCCTCATTGTTAGATTTCAATTTTGTAAATGCCTGTATCGGACTTGAAATTGAAGGAGAAAAAGCCACAATCTCGCGTGAAATTGATGGCGGAAAAGAAATGCTGGAGGCAAATCTTCCTTTAATTATTGCCGGACAAAAAGGTTTGGTTGAAGAAAAAGATTTGCGTATTCCAAACATGCGAGGCATTATGATGGCGCGTCAAAAACCATTGACCATTGTTGAATCTTCCAACGGAAATGCAAAAACAGCCATCGTTTCTTTTGAAAAACAAGCAGCAAAATCGGCCTGTAAATTAGTGGATGCCGACAATGTGGGTGAACTCATTAATTTATTGCACAACGAAGCAAAGGTTATTTAATAACATCGTTTAAACGTTTAATTGTTTAATCGTTTAATTGTTATACAAGAATTAGAAATATTAATTCATTTTAGTGATAGAAAAACAAATCTAAAATCTAAAATCTAAAAATCCAAAAATAATATGTCAGTATTGGTTTTTGCCGAATCATCGGAAGGAAAATTAAAAAAAACTGCGTTAGAAGTAACTTCCTACGGGAAAAAAGTTGCTGAGCAAATGGGAACCAATTTAGTGGTATTGACGATAAATTCAAATGAAGCGTCAATATTGTATAATTATGGTGCAGAAAAAGTTCTAACAATTACAAATAAAGCATTGAATCCTTTTAATGCTAAAATATATGCAAATATTGTAAAACAAGCGGCCGAAAAAGAAAGCGCAAAAGTTGTCATTATCGATTCAAACGCAAACGGATTGTACTTTGCACCGATGGTTTCCGCTAATTTAAATGCGGGTTTTGCAAGCAATGTGATTGCGTTGCCAAGTTCCACTGCGCCTTTTACAGTGAAAAGAAAAACATTTTCAAACAAAGCTTTTAACAACACGCAAATTTTAACCGATGTTAAAGTGATTGCACTCGCCAAAAATGCTTATGGTTTGGTTGAAAACAAAGTTTCAGGAACAACAGAAGAATTTTCGCCTGTTTTGGTTGAAAGCAATTTGGTTTCAACATCCATTGAGCAAACTTCAGGAAAAGTTACCATTGCCGATGCCGATATTGTAGTTTCTGCGGGAAGAGGATTGAAAGGTCCTGAAAATTGGGGAATGATAGAAGAATTGGCCAGCGTTTTGGGCGCAGCGACCGCATGTTCAAAACCAGTTTCCGATTTGGGCTGGAGACCTCACAGTGAACACGTTGGACAAACTGGAAAACCGGTTTCTTCAAACCTTTATATTGCTATTGGAATTTCAGGTGCCATCCAACATTTGGCCGGCGTAAACTCCTCAAAAGTTAAAGTAGTCATCAATACAGATCCCGAAGCGCCTTTCTTTAAAGCGGCAGATTATGGTATTGTTGGGGATGCTTTTGAAGTGATTCCAAAATTAATTGAAAAGTTAAAAGAATTTAAAGCAAATAACGCATAATTTTATTAAATTGTGCCTCTAAATAAGGCTGCCTAATTATTGGGATAAATTCCTTTGATTAGACAGTCTTTTTTGTTAATTTTAACTTATGAGTTTAGTTCGACTAAATATTAAAGGGATCTCTTACAGCCAAACGCAAAGCGGTGCTTACGCATTGGTTTTGAGTGAAGTGGACGGATCCAGAACCTTGCCAATTGTAATTGGAGCTTTTGAAGCACAGTCCATTGCCATTGCTTTGGAAAAAGAAATTAAACCTCCTCGCCCGCTTACACACGACTTATTTAAAAGTTTTGCCGACAGATTTCACATTGCAATTAAACAGGTAATCATTCATAAATTGGTTGATGGCGTTTTTTATTCAAGCTTAATTTGTGAGCGCGATAAAATTGAGGAAATTATTGATACCCGCACTTCAGACGCCATTGCTTTGGCAACACGTTTTAACGCCCCAATTTACACCTATGAAAATATTTTGGACAAGGCGGGAATTTATTTAAAAGCCAAGGATGAATTAACAGACGAAAAAGGGGCCTTAAGCATTGAGAAATTAATTGAGGAGCCTGAAAAAGCAAGCTCGTTTTCAAAAGATACGCTTGAAGAATTAAATGAAAAATTAGGCAAAGCAGTTCTAAATGAAGATTATGAATTGGCTGCAAAAATTCGTGATGAAATAACCAAACGCACCGCATAACAATCCACTTTATGGTAAAAAAAATAAGCTTAGCTACCCTAATCTTTTTCAGTATTTTTTCAGCAAACGCACAAGAAACCATCCAAAACACCATTATTGAAAGTCAAGGATTCACAACAACATCGCTGTGGCGCGGGGTTTTGGGAATGGTGTCATTGCTCCTAATCGCCTATTTGTTCAGCAATAACCGCAAAGCCATAAATTGGAAAACGGTTGGCGCAGGTTTAACCGCCCAATTGCTTATTGGTGTTGGTGTTTTAAAAGTTCCTTTTGTTCAGCGCATCTTCGAATTTGTTGGTGGAATCTTCACCAGTATTTTAGATTTTACCGCTGCCGGAAGTCAGTTTTTATTTGGAGGCTTAATGAATATTGACTCTTACGGTTTTATATTTGTTTTTCAAATTTTGCCAACAATCATATTCTTTTCCGCATTAACTTCATTATTATTTTATTTGGGTGTTATTCAAATTATTGTGAAAGGAATGGCATTGGCATTGACCAAATTATTAAAAATTTCTGGTGCCGAAAGTTTATCGGTTGCCGGAAATATATTTTTGGGCCAAACAGAAGCGCCTTTAATGATCAAAGCCTATTTGGAACGCATGAACCGCTCAGAAATATTGCTGGTGATGATTGGCGGTATGGCCACTGTTGCAGGTGGCGTTTTGGCAGCATACATAGGGTTTTTAGGCGGAAACGATCCCGTATTGAGACTCCAATTTGCCAAACATTTATTGGCAGCCTCAGTAATGGCAGCGCCAGGAGCTATTGTAGTCTCAAAAATGCTGTATCCGCAAACCGAGGAAATTAATACCGACGTTAATGTTTCCCAAGAAAAAATAGGCTCAAATATTTTAGATGCCATCGCCAACGGAACTACCGAAGGCTTAAAATTAGCCGCCAATGTAGCAGCAATGTTATTGGTTTTTGTGGCTTTAATTGCTATGATCAACGGTATTTTGGGATGGGTTGGTTCTGTAACCTATTTAAACGACTGGATTGTTGCCTATACGCCATACCAGCAATTTTCTTTGGAATCAATTTTAGGAACTATTTTTGCCCCTTTAATGTGGTTGATTGGTGTAGCCAGAGAAGATATGATGCTCATGGGACAATTATTGGGCGTAAAATTAGCCGCAAGTGAGTTTGTGGGATATATTCAATTGGCTGAGTTAAAAAATATGGCCAATGTAACCCATCTTACGTACAGCAAATCGGTTATTATGGCCACTTATATGTTGTGCGGTTTTGCTAATTTTGCCTCTATCGGCATTCAAATTGGCGGCATTGGATCCTTGGCACCGGGACAAAGAAAAACATTGTCGGAGTTTGGACTAAAAGCTGTTATTGGCGGTTCAATTGCCTCATTGTTATCAGCAACCATTGCGGGAATGATTATTGGATAAAAATTGTATTGCCGAAAAAAGGAAATTTTTGATTTGATGTCTTAAATAAAAAACATTTTGTATCGTTTATAAAAAAGACCAAGTTTTATTTACATCAGCATTTGCGTTAGGGATTGCAACGATATCCTTTTTTGATTCGCCTCTTCGGCGAAGTAAAAAAGATATAGTGAAAAGCCCGACCCGCCAGCTGGCGGGTAACGCCCACCGAAATGGCGGGCAGGCCTACCGAAATGGCGGGCAGTCCCAAAAAAACTATCTATAAATTGTTATACTTATTACAATTAAAATATAAAAAATATACGACTAAACAACAAGATGAAACAATATCTAGACTTAATAAAATACGTTCAAGATAAAGGAACGCTTAAAGAAGACCGAACAGGAACCGGCACAAAAAGCGTGTTTGGTTATCAAATGCGATTCGATTTAAGTGAAGGATTCCCAATGTTGACCACAAAAAAACTGCATTTAAAATCCATTATTTATGAATTGTTGTGGTTTTTGAATGGCGACACCAATATTCAATATTTGAATGAGAACGGCGTGAAAATTTGGGATGCGTGGGCAGATGAAAACGGCGATTTAGGTCCGGTTTACGGACATCAATGGCGGAACTGGAACAGCGAAGGCATTGACCAGATTGGTGAACTTATCCAAACCATAAAAACAAATCCCGACAGCAGGAGACTGATGGTTTCTGCATGGAATCCTAGTGTTTTGCCAAATACTTCGCTTTCATTTTCTGAAAACGTTGCCAACGGAAAAGCTGCTTTGCCTCCTTGTCACGCTTTTTTTCAATTTTATGTTGCCGACGGAAAATTATCCTGCCAATTGTACCAACGCAGCGCCGATATATTTTTAGGAGTTCCTTTCAACATAGCCTCCTATGCTTTATTTACGATGATGGTGGCACAGGTTTGCGATTTAAAACCGGGAGATTTTATCCATACTTTTGGTGATGCACATATTTACAGCAACCATAGCGAACAAATTAAATTGCAATTATCAAGAACACCAAAAGAATTGCCCAAAATGGAAATTAATCCATTGGTGAAAAACATTTTCGAATTCAAGTTTGAAGATTTTACCTTGCTAAATTACAATCCGGATCCGCATATTAAAGGAGATGTGGCTGTTTAACATTCAGCGTGAATTTCATTCATAAGAAATAAATGGGAACAATGTTTATAAAGACATGTTTAAAATTTAATATTTCTTTAATAAACAATTTGTGAAACATTTATTATATTTAAGATTCCTAAAAAAAAAGATATGAACGCACCAAAACTTAAAATCAACCTTATTAATAGAATCATTGAAATTGATGATATTGCCCTATTAAAATCCCTTGAAAGTCTTTTTAACACTTCTGATAAAAACATTTCAAAATTTTTGGAGTTGGCAAATGAAAAAATGCAACAGAAAAATGAAAATGAAACGGAAGATTTCACCGCCTATATTAAAGAATGGGTTAAAAACATGTAACAGTTGAACACTATGAATGAACAACACGAATTATACGAAAATGCGAGATTGCGCGCAAAACAAAAAAAGAGACTCTACTATCATTTTATCGTGTTTTTGGTTGGCGCTGTTTTTTTAATATTGCTTAACAAATTTTTAAAAGTTGGCGAAAATGTTGTTGAAAATTGGTTTGTTTGGGCCATCGTTTTATGGTTCTTCTTTTTTGTGTTGCATTTTATTAATGTATTTGTCACCCATCGTTTTATGGGAAAAGATTGGGAACGCATACAAACCGAAAAATTGGTGTTGGAACAAGAAGTGAAAATAGCCAAACTGAAAAAAGAAATGGAAGATGACTATGCATTAAGGGCCGAAAAAGCACAAGAACTTTATAATTTTGAAAAAGAAAAAAGAAAGAGTGATTTGGACAACGCAACAGAAGAATGGTAACAATAATGGCTGCAATAGCAGCAAATAATGCCTTAGGAAAAGACAATCAATTGATTTGGCATTTACCTGCCGATTTAAAACGATTCAAAAAAACGACCCTAAACCACGCTGTAATTATGGGTCGAAAAACGTATGAATCGTTAGGAAAACCGCTTCCAAACAGAACCAATATCCTTATTACACGCGATAAAAATTACAATGCTGAAGGCTGTATGGTGGTAAATTCTGTAAAAGAAGCGCTTAAAACTGCTGCGGAAGTTGATGAAAACCCGTTTATTTTAGGCGGCGCAGAAATTTATACTCAGGCAATGCCATTTGCGGACAAGCTTGATATTACTTTTGTTCACCATCAATTTGAGGCTGATGTTTTTTTCCCTGAAATAGATAAAACAACTTGGAAAGAAACTTCTCGGGAAAATTTTAAAGCAGACGAAAACAACAAATACGATTACAGTTTTGTGACCTTCGAGCGAATTTAAAGCACAGTGCTATTTAATTTCCAGTAAAAAGGGCATTCTTGCTTGTATTCCTTTTATTTCCGAAAATTGTTTAATGGTTTGGTATGTTTTATAATTGTCCAATCCCAATGCTTCAATCAAGGCTTTTTCCTTCGTTTTCATAAAAGGAATGCCGCTCAATTTATCGCCTAAATCGATTTTGTAGTCTGGGTAATTGCGCACTTTATAATCTACAATTGCAGCCAATTCTGCAGCATACTTTACGGCGTCATCCAAATTCCCCAACTCATCAACCAAGCCGTTTTTCATAGCGTCAACGCCCGACCAAACACGGCCTTGGGCAATGTTGTCCACTGCCTCAATACTCATATTTCTTCCTGCAGAAACTCGCGCCACAAATGCAGTGTATATGTCTTCAACACCTTCAGTGGTTACGGCTCTAAACTCATCGGTAAGAGGTTCAAAAAGACTGTAATTTGGGCTTTTATTGGTACTTACCTGCTCGGCATTAATACCAATGTCACCCGCTAATTTGCTCATATTTGGCAAAGCGCCAAAAACACCGATTGATCCCGAAATAGTAGTCGGTTCTGCAAAAATTCTATCGGCATTACAAGCGATGTAATATCCGCCTGAGGCTGCCAAATCTCCCATAGAAACCACCAAAGGAAGTTCCTTTTTGGTCATTTCCAATTCTCTCCAAATTAATTCTGAAGCCAAAGCGCTTCCGCCCGGTGAATTGATTCGCAATACAATGGCTTTTACATTTTTGTCTTTTCTGGCTTTGCGAAGGGCTTCTATAATTAATTCCTGTCCAATTAAATCTTCATTTCCTTTCCCGTAAATAATTTCACCTTGTGCATAAATTACGGCAATTTTATTGGCAGAAGTTGAAGTTACCCTTCCTTTTCCTGTAGAAATATAATCAGAAAGCGTAATTTTAGACAATTCATCATCAGCCAAAATACCTGAAGCCATTTTTAATTTGGATTCATATTCATCCAAATAAACAGCGTCATCAACAATGTTGTTTTCAATGGCCAATGTTGCGTTTCGCGCCCATAAATTATCGGCTATGGTGTTAAGTTCCTCAATTGATTTATTTCTGCTTTTAGAAATATCCGCTAACAATTCACCCCAAATAGATTGTAAAAACGTGGTGATTTGTTCCCTGTTTTCATCACTCATTTTATTGTAGAGAAATGGTTCAACAGCGCTTTTGTATTTTCCGTGTCTAATCACTTCCAGTTTTACGCCCGATTTCTCCTGCAAATCTTTAAAAAACAACACTTCTGAAGACAAGCCTTTAAAATCGATTCCGCCTAAAGGATTCATAAAAATTGAATCGGCCACAGAACTAAGATAATATGATTTTTGGTTGTAAACATCGGCATAAGCCATAATGAATTTGCCCGATTCCTTAAATTCTTCTAATTTATTTCTGATGGCTTGGGTTTGTGCAACACCTGCATTTACATCAATTGTATTGATGCTTATTCCAACAATATTTTCGTCATTCTTCGCATTTTCAATAGCATTGATAATTTCATTCAAGCCCATTTTTTCATCGGTAAAGGCAAAAAATTCATCAAGCAAATTTGTTCCTTTTGGTGCATAATCTTTCACCAAAGCGTCTAATTTAATTTCCAAAACGGTATTGCCTTTCACCATCACTTTCTCAGTTTCTCCAAATGCCATTGCAATCACAATAAACATCATGAACAAAATACCTAATGCAATTAGGGTTCCTAAAATTGATGCTAATAAATTTCCTAAAAACTTCATGTTAACCTTGAATTTAAAATCTGAGAAAAAGTTTGTAAATGTTTATAAATTGACGTGCAAAGATAGGTTTTTATCTGATACTTTTCTTTTCTTTGCATTCACTTTATGCAAATTTTAAGACCTACATATTTATCTTTGGGAAGCAACCAAGGAAACAAGCTTGAGAATCTACAACAGGCTACGGATTTAATTGCAGAAAAAATAGGTGCGGTTGTGAGGATTTCCTCAGTATACAAAACGGAATCCTGGGGTTTTAAAAGCGACGATTTTTTAAATTGCTGCATTCAAATTTCCACAAGTTTAAATCCCGAAAATCTGCTAAAATCCATTCAAGAAATTGAACTTTTATTAGGCAGGAAAAAAACTTTTGAAACCAGTTATAAAGCACGAATTATTGATATTGATATATTGCTTTTTGATACGGAGATTATCCTGTCAAAAGAATTGATGGTGCCGCATAAAGAGATGCTGAACAGAAAATTTGTAATGGTTCCTTTGGCCGAAATTGCACCCAACTTAATACATCCCATCACAAAACAGCGCATACAAACTTGTTTGGAAAATTGCACCGACAACAGTTATATTGAAAAAACTTCTTTTACGCTTGAACGCCCGGTTTCACTCGCCGAAAAATTTAATTATATCGCTATTGAAGGAAATATTGGCTCCGGTAAAACAACGCTTGCTACTATGATTGCCGAGGATTTTAACGCGAAAATTATATTGGAACGCTTTGCCGACAATCCGTTTTTGCCGAAATTTTACGAAGACAAGGATCGCTATGCTTTTCCGCTGGAAATGAGTTTTTTGGCCGACAGGTATTCTCAGCTTTCGGATGATTTGGCGCAGTTTGATTTGTTTAAAAACTTTATCGTTTCGGATTATTACATTTTTAAGTCGCTTATTTTTGCGCAAGTCACTTTGCAAAAAGATGAATTTTATTTGTACAGAAAGATGTTCGACATTATGTACAAGGAAATTTCAAAACCCGATTTGTACATTTATCTGTATCAGGACACGCCTCAATTAATCAAAAATATCAAAAAAAGAGGAAGGGAATATGAACAAAATATTGCACCGGAATATTTAGATAAAATTCACCAAGGCTATTCGAGTTTTATTAAAACCGAAGAAAATTTAAAAACCCTCATTATTGATGTCTCCCAAAAAGATTTTTTAAACAATCCGGAGGAATACAAAGAAATTATAGACCTTATAAAAAGGCAATAAGCAATTTGTTGGTTTTTGGTTTCAAGTTTCTAGTTTCTAGTTTCTAGTTTCAAGTTTCTAGTTTCAAGTTTCAAGTTTATAAAAACGAAATGACGCTATAAATAAACGATTCAGCCTTTCAACTTATACTTATTTTTTCAACTCCAGCTTTTCGGCAAAATAATCACAAAAATCGAGCATAGTGGCGCTCATTTTTTCGTCATTTGTTGCGCGTAAAAAGGAAGTTGCCATTGAAACCAATGTTTCGTGAAAAAACTGTTTCATTTCATCAACAGGCATATCTTTTGTCCATAAATCCATGCGGAGTGTTTCCTTTTTTTCAGGATTCCAAACGGAAATCATCAATGCTTTTGATTTCGCATCCTTAATTTCGCCGTCATCGGCCGTCCAGTTTATCGTTTCGGGCACTTTATTTTCGTCTAAGCCAACGATAAATTCAATTTTTGATGTTTGTACTACTGCCATTATTTTTTAGGTTTATATTTCGATTTATTAAATATTTCTTCGGCATTGGTTTGCAAAAGTTGCTGCAAAGTTACCTCATTATTGTTCATATAGGATCGCACAATTTGCCAGCCCAGCCAAACGCCTATTCTTCCAGGAGATTCTTTATCAATATCAATATAAAATTTTGAAAATGGAGCTTCCGCCATAAAGCGATCAACCAATTTTGAATCGGTGCTGTAAAGTACCTTATTTTCTATAAAATATTTCCAAATTTGAGCTTCGTTGGCCGTTGCCCATTCATATTCGGCATCGCTATATCCTATTTTTTTTGCATCAGAAACAGCAGGCAAATAGCTGTCAATCATGTACATTCTTTTTCCGGCGCCAACAACCAAATCTAAAAACTGTCGGCCTTTACCGGCTGTAAAATAGCGATCGCTTATGGCGCTGGCCATATCAACAACCAATTGGGACTTTTCAAAATTTTGGGATAAATAAACCGGAAAATCCTGATACACTTCGCTGTCTTTCCCCAAATACATATCCAATGCAACAAACAGCAAACTGTCTGCATAAACAATTTTGTTTTGGTAATCCAAATTTGTGATTAGCGTAATTATTTTAGGAGTTTCAAAATTGGGATGGTAAAATTTTACGTGTTTAAACAGATCAATAATTTGCGTTTTTTCATTTTCAAAATCCCCAAAAACTTCTTGTGATTTTTGGTACAATTCCCTTTCTTCTTTATCTTTTATTTTATTGAGCCAAATACTGTCGTTTTGTTCGGGAAACAAATAAGGAAATTCATTTTTGATTATCGGGAGCGTTGTTTCATCGGCTTCGTAGAATTTTTTCTCAAACCTGTTTACTGAAAGGGTTATGTCAACAGCCGATACATCAACCTCATTTGCCTTTTCTGTTTTGCAGGAAACCATTAAGAATAAAACAATCGCAGTAATTAAAAGTCTGTTCATTAATTTCTATATTTACAATTCTTTATTTAAAAAGTCAAAATTACTAAATTAAATTAAGTATGAACACCGAAAAAGTTGTAGAATATATAGTGAGTTGGTTAAAAGACTATGCCAAAAAATCAAAAGTAAATGGTTTTGTTATTGGAATCTCTGGAGGTATCGATTCTGCAGTGACTTCAACATTGTGCGCCAAAACGGGGTTTCCTTTATTATGCCTTGAAATGCCAATACATCAAGCTGAAAATCAAATAACCCGAGCTTATAACCATATTGAATGGCTACAAAAAAACTTTAAAAAAATAACCGTGCAACAAGTAAACTTAACGCCGGTATTTGACAGCCTGATTGCCGCTTTTCCTAATGCTAAAAACGAAGAACAACTTTTAATGTCTTTGGCAAATACCCGCGCAAGGCTTAGAATGACCACTTTATACTATTTTGCGGGATTAAACGGTTATTTAGTTGCCGGAACCGGGAATAAAGTGGAAGATTTTGGCATAGGTTTTTTTACGAAATATGGCGACGGCGGGGTAGATATAAGTCCGATTGCCGATTTAATGAAATCTGAAGTTTATGAAATTGCAAAATATTTAGGCATTAATGAAGATGTTATAAAAGCAGCTCCAACAGATGGTTTATGGGGTGATGACAAAACCGACGAAGATCAAATTGGCGCAAGTTATGACGAATTGGAATGGGCGATGAAACAAGTTGAGCTTGGCAAAAAAATTACCGATTTTGAAGGAAGAAAAAAAGAAGTCTTTTCCATTTATACAAAAAGAAACCGCGCAAATATGCACAAAATGATTCCGATTCCAATTTGTGAAATACCCGAAGAATTAAAATAAAAAATTAGCCCATTAATAAATAGGCCAATTAAAAATATGAAATTGTGAAATAATTAAGATATATCTCAAACCCAACGTAAATCGAAAATTTTACTTTACAATTTAAAAGTAATCACAGGTAATTTTGCGTGATTTGCCAAATCTTCGCCGATGCTTCCATTAAACAAATGTGCTAAACCTCTTCTGCCACTGGTGTTTAACAATATGGCATCCGCATCTATCACTTTAGAGAAATTTAAAATACCGGCTTCCACAGAAATATCATTGTATATATTTAAGGTATAATCCCCCAAATCAAAATCGTTGATAAAATTTCTTATGGCATCACTTGATTCTTTGGTGGTTTCAAAATTATGGATCGTATTTATTTTAAGCAAATGCAGCCGCGCATTAAAAAGCGACGAAAAATCCAATATTTTTTGGAAAGCATTTCTGTGATCAATTTTAAAATTAGAAGCAAAAACTATATTATCTATTTTAAATTTCTCAATATCTCTTTTAATAACAAGTACTGGAACATCAGAATTTCTGACCACTTTTTCGGTATTGGAGCCCACCAACATTTCTTCAAGTCCGGAAGTTCCTTTTGAACCCATTACAATTAAATCGGCATTTTGCTTTTTGCTTTCGTCAATAATGCCATCATAAGCTTTGTGAAACTGAACGGAATCCTGCACATCAAGACCCTCCAAAAAAGGCAATTTTTTAAATTCGCCAAACTTTTCGTGAGCTCTCTTCAAAAACAACAAGGCCGAAGGCGTATTGCTAGAAGAACCGTAGCCTGCAGGATCAATAATTCCTGTGGGAAGTTCAAGCATGTGCAACAAGAATATTTTTGCATTTGTGTGTCTTGCAATATCAGACGCTACTTTTGCCGCATACTTTGCTTGTTCAGAAAAATCAATAGGTACCAGAATACTTTTCATAAAAAATTGTTGTATAGTTTATTATCCTAAGGCTAAGTTAATAATTTTAAATTAAAAATAAACATGAATTTTTATCATTTCAAAAAATCTTAGTATATTTGCACGGAATTAGAACAGATAAAGGACTAGGAGGGGACATAAGTCCCCTCTTTTTATAGTATGATACAAAAAGAAAAAGTCATAAATTTGGTAAAAGAAGCTATCGAAGAAAACCCAGAGTTGTTTTTGATAGACTTGAAATTTTTGGCAGATAACAAGATTTCTGTTGAAGTTGATGGCGATCACGGCGTAACTTTAAAGGAATGTATTAGAATAAGTCGAGGAATTGAGCATAATTTAGATCGAGAAATAGAAGATTTTTCTCTTGAAGTTGCTTCACCCGACATTGCAAATCCTTTAAAAGTTAATCGGCAGTATAAAAAAAATATCAATAGGGTTTTAACGTTAAAGTTAAAAGACAACACCGCTATTGAAGGTGTGCTTAAAAATGTTACTGACAGTGAGATTGAGTTGGAGTGGAAAACCCGTGAACCAAAACCTTTAGGGAAAGGTAAAGTAACGGTTACTAAAAATTCAACCATCCCTTTCAGCAATATTTTAGAGGCAAAAGTGAAAATAATATTTTAATTAAGAGAGTGCATGGAAAATTTAGCATTAATTGAGTCGTTTTCAGATTTCAAAGGAGATAAAAATATTGACAGGGTAACGCTTATGGCAATACTTGAAGAAGTTTTTAGAGCTGCTTTAAAAAGAAAATTCGGATCTGATGATAATTTTGATATTATTATAAATCCGGATAAAGGCGATTTGGAAATTTGGAGAAATCGCATTGTGGTGGCTGATGGAATGTCGGAAGATGACAATGAAGAAATTGAACTTTCAGAAGCCAGAAAAATTGAACCGGATTTTGAAATCGGCGAAGACGTATCGGAAGAAGTAAAGTTAATCGATTTAGGAAGACGCGCTATTTTAGCCTTACGCCAAAACCTGATTTCAAAAATACATGAACACGACAGCACAAATACTTTCAAACAGTTTAAAGCTTTAGAAGGCGATATTTACACTGCTGAGGTTCACCATATTCGTCACAATGCAATCATTTTGTTGGATGACGACGGCAATGAAATCATCTTGCCAAAAAATGAACAAATTCGTTCAGATTACTTCAGAAAAGGAGATAACGTTCGCGGAATCATTAAATCCGTAGAATTGCGCGGTAACAAACCCGTAATTATTTTATCGAGAACTGCCCCTGAATTTTTGGTGAAATTATTTGAACAAGAAATTCCCGAGGTTTTTGACGGATTGATCACCATTGAAGGCGTTGCAAGAATTCCTGGCGAAAAAGCAAAAGTGGCGGTCGATTCTTATGATGACAGAATTGACCCGGTTGGTGCTTGTGTTGGAATGAAAGGATCTCGTATTCACGGGATTGTTCGTGAATTGGGGAATGAAAATATTGATGTGATCAATTACACAAAAAACACACAACTTTACATTGCAAGAGCTTTAAGCCCAGCAAAAGTTGTTTCCATGAAAATTCATGAAGAAGAAGGCCGTGAAGATGGCAAAAAAGGCAGGGTTGATGTATACTTATTGCCTGAAGAAGTTTCAAAAGCAATTGGAAAAAACGGCGTAAACATCCGCTTGGCTTCGCAATTAACCGGTTATGAACTTGATGTGCAGCGTGAAGGCGTTGAAGCAGAAGATGATGTGGAATTGACTGAATTTTCTGATGAAATAGAAGCTTGGGTCATTCAGGAATTTAAAAATATTGGTTTAGACACCGCAAGAAGCGTCTTGGAAAAAGACATCAATGAACTTGTTAGCAGAACCGATTTAGAAGAAGAAACCATTTTAGAGGTTCAAAAAATATTAAGAGAAGAATTTAAAGATTAATCTTTAATTATTCAACACAAATTGGCAAAAATAAACATTGTATGGCTGAAGACAAAACATTAAGACTGAACAAAGTATTGCGAGAATTGAATATCTCGTTAGATAGAGCTGTTGAGCATTTAGCAACTAAAGGTTTTGAAATTGAAGCAAGACCTACAACAAAAATATCTGATGAAGAGTATGAAATCTTATTGGATGGTTTTCAGACCGACAGAAGTAAAAAAGCGGCTTCAAAAGAGGTAAGCGAAGAAAAAAGGAAAGAAAAAGAAACCTTAAGAATCGCTCACGAAGAAATGTTGGAGAAACATCGTCTTGAGGAAGAAGCCAAAAAAGTTGTGATTAAAGGAAAAGCGGAAAAATTAGAGATTAAAACGGTCGGCAAAATTGATATTGAGCCAAAAGAGGCGGAAATTGAGAAAAAACCTGTTGCTGTTGTTGAAGAAACGCCAAAAGTTATAGTTGAAGAAAAACCCAAAGTGATTCTTGAACAACCAAAACCTGTTGAAGAAATTAAAGAAGAAGCGCCAAAAGTTGAAGTTGAAATCAAAGAAAAGCCTGTTGAAAAACCTATAGAAACCCCAAAAGCAGAAGAACAAGAAATAAAGGTTTCTAAAAAGCCAATTCTTAAGAAAGCTGCACAACCAGTAGAAACTGAAAAACAACAACCGGAAATAATTGAAGAGAAAAACGAGCTTACTGAAGCTGAAATCCTAGAATCTCAAACCATAGAAACGGTATATTCAAAATTAGAAGGACCAAAAATTATTGGCGAAAAAATTGATTTAAAACAGTTTGAACGTCCTAAAAAGAAAAAACCTGAGCTGGCTGTCAAAAAAGAAGACAGCGACGCAAATAAAAAGAAACGCAGAAGAATTGTAAAGAAAATGCCTATAACACCAATTACAGGTATTAAAAAACAACCAATTCTTGCACAAAAAGGAGCCAACAAAGCACCATTGGTGCGTGGCAGAAAACCTTTGGTAAAAGAAGAACCTACTGAAGCAGACGTTCAAAAACAAATTAGAGAAACTTTAGAGAAACTTCAAGGTAAATCTAAAAAAGGAAAAGGCGCAAAACACAGAAGAGACAAAAGAGATATTCACCGCATACAAACTGAAAGAGACTTTGAGCAACAAGAAGCCGAAAGCAAAATTCTAAAAGTATCGGAATTTGTGACGGTAAGTGAAATTGCCACGATGATGGATATTCCGGTTACCCAAGTTATTTCAGCCTGTATGTCGTTGGGATTGATGGTAACTATGAATCAACGTTTGGATGCGGAAACACTTAGTATTGTAGCCGACGAATTTGACTACAGCTTAGACTTTGTTGGAGCGGAAGTTGAAGAAGCCATTCACGAACAAGAAGATGACATTGAAGGTTTAAAACCTAGAGCACCAATTGTTACCGTAATGGGACACGTGGATCACGGAAAAACTTCCTTACTGGATTATATTCGTGAAGAAAATGTAATCGCTGGGGAATCCGGTGGAATTACGCAACACATTGGCGCTTATGGCGTAAATTTAAAAAACGGACAAAAAATAGCGTTTTTAGACACTCCTGGTCACGAAGCTTTTACAGCTATGCGTGCTCGTGGAGCTCAAGTTACGGATTTGGTAATTATTGTAATTGCAGCGGATGATGATGTGATGCCACAAACCAAAGAAGCCATCAGTCACGCGCAAGCAGCTGGTGTGCCAATAGTTTTTGCCATCAATAAAATTGACAAGCCAAACGCGAATCCTGAAAAAATTAAGGAACAACTTTCACAAATGAATTTGTTGGTTGAAGATTGGGGAGGAAAAATTCAATCCCAGGAAATATCAGCCAAAACAGGTCAGAATGTTGAATTATTGCTTGAAAAAGTATTGCTTGAAGCCGAAATGCTGGATTTAAAAGCAAATCCAAACAAAAGAGCCGTTGGTACTGTAGTTGAAGCTTTATTAGATAAAGGCCGAGGTTATGTTTCTACCATCTTGGTTCAAGACGGAACCTTGAAAATTGGTGATTATATGCTTGCCGGAAAACACAGCGGTAAAGTAAAAGCCATGTTTGATGAACGCGGAAATAACATGAAAACTGCAGGACCTTCAACACCGGTTTCAATACTTGGTTTGGATGGAGCACCCCAAGCAGGAGATAAGTTCTATATTTTTGAAGATGAAAAAGAAGCAAAACAAATTGCCTCAAAACGTTCACAATTACAACGTGAACAATCGGTAAGAACACAACGTCATATTACATTGGATGAGATTGGACGAAGAATTGCCTTAGGCGACTTTAAAGAATTAAACATCATTTTAAAAGGTGATGTGGATGGTTCCGTAGAAGCGTTGGCCGATTCCTTCCAAAAACTTTCAACCGGTGAAATTCAGGTAAATATTATCCATAGAGGCGTTGGTGCCATTACAGAATCAGATGTATTGCTGGCTTCTGCATCTGACGCCATCATTATTGGATTTAACGTAAGACCTTCAGGAAATGCCAGAACATTGGCTGACAATGAAGAAATAGATATCAGAACATATTCTATTATCTATGATGCCATCAACGATTTAAGTGATGCAATGGAAGGCATGTTGTCTCCTGAAATGAAAGAAGAAATCTTAGGTAATACTGAGATCAGGGAAGTCTTCAAAATTTCTAAAATTGGAACGATTGCAGGCTGTATGGTTTTGAGCGGTAAAATTCAAAGAAATTCTAAAATTAGGGTTATTAGAGATGGTGTCGTAATTCATTCAGGCGATTTAAGCTCTTTAAAACGATTTAAAGATGATGCAAAAGAAGTTTCAAAAGGATACGATTGCGGACTTCAAATTAAAAACTTTAATGATATTGAAGTTGGTGATTTAATAGAAGCTTACCACGAAGTTGAAATTAAGAAAAAACTGAAAAGAAATTAGTAAGTTTATTCTTCTTAAAATTAAAGTAGGAGACAAAGTTAAGTAATGTATTTAACTTTGTCGTCCTCTCACACCACCGTATGTACTTACGTGTACGGCGGTTTCCTTAAAGTGTACTACGAAATAATTGTTTATAGTTCTCTGTTAGACTATAAAAGCCTTGTTCTAAAAACCATCTATTATTCATTCCTATATTCAGTGCTGGACTGTTGGATATTCGCCACCAACCTTTTCCGCTCAATGCTGTTCGCCAACTCAAAGTCTTTTCAACGCCTAGTTTGGTTAGAAATCTGACTATTCCCATTACTCGTTTGCATTGTTTTAGTCTAAAGCATTTGAGTCGTCGGCGTAGCCATCCTTCTATGGCTGTGAGTTTACTTTTC